>JBMTPW010000177.1:0-4650 GCA_049444115.1 Ilumatobacteraceae bacterium
GATCCTGCTCTACGTGCTTGCCCAGGTGTTGCTCGCCGCGTGGGCCGGGCGCGGTCAACGGCGCGGGATCGGGCTCCAGCCGCGGGGGCGCCCGGCGGGCCGCAACGATTCCGAGCAAACACCACAGGGCGAGACTGCTGAGAAGCGCGGCCACCCAACGGCCCGATCCACCGACCACCGGCAAACCAACGATCGGTGCAGTGGGCAGAGCCACCACGGCGGCCACGAATCCGATCAGGCCGCGCCACGTCGAAGTCGATCCTCTCAACAGCACCAGAGCCAGAATCCCGGAGATCATGGGAACCGTCAGTGACATCAGGGGCGCAAACTGCAGCACGCGTTGGCGGTGATACTGCAGGCCGTCCGGAACGAGATCGGGCCGAGTCCTGGAGGAGGGGGACATCGATCGAACGGGAGCCGGATCGTTCATCGGTTCTCACAATACGGCGACACCGCGGGCACATCGGGCATCGCCAGAACGGAACCGATGGCATGCGGATTGCGCCGACACGTCGATGACGCTGGCGGCCCTCATCACCCTGGCCGGTGTCTGGATCGGTGAAGACGTCGTCCATCCCGACGACCAACCGGGACCACGGTTGATCGTCGGCTGCGTCCTGGTCTGTGGATTCCTTGCAGTCCTCGCCATCAGCGGGAGGATGCGATGCGGCGTGCTTGCAGTACTGATGATCGCTGGATGCGCGCGCAGCAATCACGAGTGGAGCATGGTCGGGGCGGTACGGCTCGGGCCGTACGTCGGTGAGGTCATCATCCGTTCCGATCCGCAGCGCGTTGGCAGGGCGACGCAGATCGTCGTGGAGGTCGATGGGCAACGTTTCGAGGTGTGGGGATACGGCGCCGTGGGGACGCGACTCTCCCAGCGGTCGCTCGGGGAGGTGGTGTGGGTGAGTGGAGAGCGTCGACCATTGCCGACGGACTTCGCTCGCCGTCGTCACGTCCGGCACATCGTCGGGCGCTTCGAGGTGCAGAGCATCGGTTCGGCGGCAGAGGGTCCGTTATCGCGAGCGTCACCAGTTCTCTTGTCAGCACATCGCCTGCGGGCCATGCTCGAACGCGGGTCGCGAGCACTTGCCCCGCATGATGCAGCGTTGTTCACGGGACTGGTGTACGGAGACGACAGTGACCAGCCTGCGGACATGACCGAGCGATTCCGGCGGAGCGGATTGGCTCATCTCACGGCCGTTTCCGGTCAGAACGTGGCCTACTTCTTGGCCTTGCTGGCCCCGTTGCTGACCCGTCTTCGACGTCCGTTGCGGTGGGGAGCATCACTGCTGGCCGTGGGATGGTTCGTCGTTCTGACGCGGTTCGAGCCGTCGGTGATCCGCGCCGGATTGATGGCGGCGGTCGCGGGCACCGTCTTCGCCCTCGGAAGACAAGCATCGTCGCGGACGGTTCTCGGGCTGGCCGTCATCCTGGGACTGCTCATCGACCCCTTTCTGGCCTGGTCGGTGGGATGGTGGCTGTCGGTCTGCGGAACTGCGGGACTGATCATGGCGACCCCGGTACTGACCGGAAGTGCGACGACGCAACGCAAGTGGGTGCTGCAGTGGGTGATGCCGATGCTGGGGGCCCAGATCGGAGTACTTCCCGTGAGTATCGCCGTGTTCGGTGTTCCGAACGCCTTGTCGATCCCGTGCAATTTGCTGGCGGTGCCAGTGGCCGGACTCGTGATGTTGATCGGTCTCCCGGTGTCCCTGTTGGCGGGGTGCCTTCCCTCGTCGTGGGCCGCGGTCGTGATGTGGCCCCTTGGTGTCGGAGTGCGCTGGGTGGATACCGTGGCCGCGCTCGGCGACCGTCTCCGGCCACCTGCTTTGGTGAACCAGATCGTCGCTGGTGCGTTGATCGCCCTGGTGATCGGGGCGATAGGGCGGAGTCGACGCAGTGTGACAACCTAGGGCGATGAGTGTGGTGCTCTTCCACAGCAGCGACGAAACCTTGCTCAGCGATGCAGTCGCCGAACGAGTTCGAGAGTTGGTGGGTCCCGAAGACCGCACTTTGATGGTCGAGGACTACGCAATCGACCATTCGATGGCCGCAGCGGTGGGTTCGGCCGAGACCCCGTCGATGTTCACCGAGCGTCGGGTGATCATCCTTCGTGAGGTCGGCAAGCGAACGGCCGACGACTTGGAGATCCTGGCGCAGTACCTGGCCAGCCCCAATGACGAGACCGACTTGATCATCGAGTGGGGGAGTGGTCGCGTCCTCAAGCTCATTGCCGACGGACTGAAAGCCTGCGGAGGCCAATCGGTCGATCCGGCGCCCCCGAGCAAGAACAAGGATCGACAAGCCTGGTGGAAGACCACGATCGAAACATCGAACACCAAGTTCCATCCGGCAGCCGAACGTCTGCTGATCGAGTGGATCGGCGAGGACGTCTCGCGGTTTTCCGGGATCGCGGACACCCTTCGGGCGACGTACGGAGACAAGGTCGTTTCGGTCGACGACCTTCGCCCGTTCCTGGGTGAGCGCGGCGATTCCAAGCCCTGGGACCTGACCGACGCCATCGAAGCCGGTGATGCCGCATTGGCCCTCACGGTGTTGCGACGATTGATGCAGGCCGGCGAGCGGCATCCGTTCCAGATCCTGTCGCAATTGCACAACCATTACGCCCGAATGGCTCGGCTCGACGGTGTGGAGGTTGCGACTGCGGCAGATGCCGAGGAAATTCTCGGCCTCAAGGGATTCCCGGCGCAAAAGGCAGTGACTGCCTATCGGGGACTCGGGAGCACCGGAATTCGGCGGGCCTACGGACTCCTGGCGACTGCGGACCGCGATCTCCGGGGTGGAACGGGCCTCGAGGAAGGGCTCGTGATGGATGTGTTGGTGGCGCGTCTGGCGCGACTCACCAAAGGGGTCAGCCGGCGGCGTTGACCTTCTTCATCAGGCGGCTCTTGCGACGAGCAGCTGCGTTCTTGTGGATGATGCCCTTGGCGGCAGCCATGTCGATGCGCTTCACTGCGAGACGTACGTCCTCGGTGTTGCCATCGGAGCCGATCGAAGCCGTGGCCGACTTGTAACGAGTCTTGAGTTCGCTCTTGGCCGCCTTGTTCCGTTCGGCAGCCTTGGCGTTCGTGAGAATTCGCTTCTTCTGACTCTTGATATTTGCCACGAGAACCTCGGTCGATCGAATGAGACTCTGAAGAGTACCAGCGCAGGGGGTCCTCACCAACGCCACGTCGGCTCCGGCCCTGCGTAGAGCCGGTAGGGTACGAGGGACTCGGTCGGTCGACTTCTCTTGGCGACCGCCTCTCGCCGCCATGGACCTCTCCAAAATCCGCAACTTCTCGATCATCGCCCATATCGACCATGGCAAGTCGACGTTGTCGGACCGAATCCTGGAGTTGACCAATGCCGTGGAAGCCCGGGACATGCGGGCCCAGTACCTGGATTCGATGGACCTGGAGCGCGAGCGGGGTATCACCATCAAGGCCCAGAACGTGCGGGTGGACTGGAAAGGCCACACCCTGCATCTCATCGACACTCCGGGTCACGTGGATTTCGGGTACGAGGTGAGCCGGTCGCTCGCCGCCTGCGAAGGGGTGGTGCTCGTGGTGGATGCCGCCCAGGGGATCGAGGCCCAAACACTGGCCAATTGCTACTTGGCGTTGGAGCACGACCTCGAGATCGTCGCCGCACTGAACAAGATCGATCTTCCCGCTGCCGATCCCGATCGCTACGCCCAAGAAATCGAGAACGTTCTCGGTATCAAGTCCGCGGACATCTTGCGGATCTCGGCCAAGACCGGACTCGGCGTGCCCGATCTCTTGGATGCGATATGCGATCGCATTCCCGCCCCCAAGGGCGATCCGGACGCTCCTTTGCAGGCGCTCATCTTCGACAGTCAGTACGACCAGTACCGCGGGGTGGTGTCCTCGGTGCGCGTGGTCAATGGCCGCCTCGCATCGGGGGGCAAGTTGCTGTTCATGCAGGCCAAGGCCCAGCACGAAGCCATCGAGATCGGTGTCCGCAAACCTGCCACGACGCCGGTCGCGGAACTGGGTCCGGGTGAGGTGGGATACCTGATCGCTGGTATCAAGGATGTCGCCGAAGCGCGATCGGGTGAGACGGTCACCGTTGCGGCCCGTCCGGCCACCGAGGTGCTCCCTGGCTACCGCGATCCGAAACCGATGGTGTTCTGCGGTCTGTACCCGATCGACGGTGACGACTTCGAATCCTTGCGGGAAAGTTTGGAGAAGCTCAAACTCAACGATGCCAGCGTCACCTACGAACCCGAGACGTCGGGTGCTCTCGGGTTCGGATTCCGCTGCGGATTCCTGGGTCTCCTCCACATGGAAATCGTGAAGGAGCGGTTGGAGAGGGAATTCGGATTGGCTCTCATCGCCACCGCTCCGAGCGTGGAGTATCGGGTCATGAAGACCAACGGCGACATGGTCGTCGTCGACAATCCGGCCGATCTGCCCCCGCCCCAGAGCATCGACTACGTCGAGGAGCCGTACTTCCGAGTGAGCATCATCACGCCGAAGGAGTACACCGGGACGCTCATGGAACTGTGCCAATCCCGGCGCGGCGACATGTCGAAACTGGAGTACCTGTCGCCCGAGCGAGTGGAGTTGCATTACATGATCCCGCTGGCCGAGGTCGTGGTGGACTTCTTCGATCAGATGAAGA
>JBMTPW010000178.1:0-4634 GCA_049444115.1 Ilumatobacteraceae bacterium
TTTGCTGTGCATCCTGGGCGGGAAGCGGCGTGGCGCCGAGCGACAGCGAACCGGCACCGGCCTTGGTGCAGAGCACTTCCACTCCGTCGAGCGAATAGCGCTTCCCCACCAGAGTCCCGCCGTCGAAAGGAGCCTGCGGTGCACCTGTGGTTTGGACCGCCCCGGACTCCATCGGCACTCCGCCACATCGCAGATCCAGATCACCTGCGCCCTTGACCACCATCACCTCGGTCGCGCACACCGCCGACCGCACTCGCATCCCCGGTTTGACCTGCATGGTCCGAGTGTCGCACATCCATCGTTGTTCGGCCACCGTCTGGGGAGCGAACCACCGTCCCGACTACGGTTCGGGGAGCACGCGCCACGAAGGAGACGGATCGAACATGGCCGAAGCTTGGATCATCGACGGAGTTCGTAGCCCTCGGGGACGTGGCAAGTCCTCGGGTTCGCTCCACCACATTCACCCCCAGGAGCTTCTGGCCCAAGTGCTGAACGCCCTGCAACAACGCGTCGGCTTCGATCCCGCCGACGTCGACGACGTCATCGTCGGAAATGGCAACAGCGTCGGCGATCACGGCGCCTGTATCGGACGCATGGCCGTCCTGGCCGCCGGGTGGCCAGTGGAGGCTCCGGGCGTGACCATCAATCGCTTCTGCGGTTCGGGTCAACAAGCGGTGACCTGGGCGGCCATGGGGGTGCAGGCCGGCCATCAGGATCTGGTCATCGCCGGTGGCGTGGAATCCATGTCGCGTTGGCCCGCCCCCGACGGTGCGCCCGACTTCACCGCCGGCAACGCCGACCTGCGCGCCATGTTCCCGATGGTTCCGCAAGGCATCTCGGCCGATCTCATCGCCACCCTCGAAGGATTCACCCGCCAGCAGGTGGACGAGTTGGCTCTTGCCAGCCAGCAGCGTGCCGCCCAGGCCCAGAGCGAGGGACGTTTCGACCGCAGCATCGTGCCCATCCTGAACGCCGACGGTTCAGTGGCTCTCGATCGCGACGAGCACCTCCGACCCGAGACCACCGCCGAATCGCTGGCCGGACTCCCGCCCTCGTTCGAGAAACTTGGATCGCTGCACCTCGATGGTTTCGATCGGCCCTTCGACGAGATGTGCAAGCAGGTCTACCCGCAAGTGTCGGCAGTGAATCACGTGCATCACGCCGGAAACTCCTCGGGTGTGGTGGATGGTGCCGGTGTCGTCATGGTCACCAGTCCCGAGTACGCGAGGGCACATGGTCTCCGGCCCCGAGCGCGCATCGTCATGTCGGCAGTGGCCGGCGCCGAACCAGTCATCATGCTCACCGCTCCCGCCCCAGCTTCGAAGAAGTGTCTGGCCAAGGCCGGCATGACCGCAAAGGACATCGATCTCTGGGAGATCAACGAAGCCTTCGCTGCCATTCCGCTCAAGGCCATGCGCGAACTCGGGATCACTCCCGAGAACGTGAACGTGAACGGCGGCGCCATCGCCCTCGGCCACCCCATCGGCGGCAGCGGACCCATCCTCATGCAAACTGCCCTCGACGAACTCGAACGGCAGGACAAGTCGACGGCACTGATCACCATGTGCACCGGTGGCGGTATGGGGACGGCCACCATCATCGAACGGCTCTGAGTCGATCGTGTCCTTCGCGGCCGACTTCCCTCACCTGCGTTTCTCTCGACCGAGCGAGGGCGTGCTGCAGATCATCCTCGAGGGCCCGAATCTGAACGCCGTGGGTCCCGAGGCCCACCGGGAACTGGCCGACGTATGGCCGGCACTCGACCGCGATCCCTCCGTGCGCGTGGCCGTTCTCACTGGAGCGGGGACGGCATTCTCGGCCGGTGGCAGTTTCGATCTCATCGACGGCATCGTCGGCGATTACGCCTACCGCACCCGGGTTCTCCGGGAGGCTCGTGATCTGGTGCGCAACATCCTCGACTGTTCGAAGCCCATCGTGTCGGCCATGCGCGGGCCGGCAGTCGGGGCCGGGCTGGTGGCCGGACTCTTGGCCGATGTCTCGGTGGTCTCACGGACCGCCCGCATCATCGACGGTCACACCCGGCTCGGTGTCGCCGCCGGGGATCATGCGGCGGTGTGCTGGCCTCTGCTCGCCGGTATGGCCAAGGCGAAGTACTACTTGCTCACCTGCCGACCACTCTCGGGCGAGGAAGCAGAACGCATCGGCTTGGTGTCGCTCTGCGTGGACGACGAAGCGGTGCTCTCGACCGCCCTCGAGATCGCCACCGAATTGTCCACCGGCGCCCAAGCAGCTCTGCGCTTCACCAAGCACACGCTCAATCATTGGTACCGGGCGATGATGCCGGCCTTCGACGCCTCGCTGGCCTACGAGTTCTACGGGTTCGGCGGCCCGGACGCCGCCGAAGGCGTGGCATCACATCGCGAGAAGCGTCCGCCGCGTTTCACCGGACCGACCGGCGACTGATCGTCCTTTCATTCACGCGGTAATCCGAGAACTCGCTCTCCGATGATGTTGCGTTGGATCTCCGACGATCCGGCATAGATGGTGTGGGCCCGACTGAACATGAAGGTGTGCAGAAATCCGTGTTCATCGCTCGCGTCTCCGTGGTGATGCAAGGAGGACGCCCCCATGATCTCGGTGGCCAGGAGACCGAGACGCTGATGCCACCGCGACCAGAACAACTTGCCGATCGACCCTTCCGGGCCCGGTTGTTCGCCACGCATGAAGCGGGTGACGTTGCGCAATCCGGACCAGCGCATGATCTCCAATTCACCGTAGAGCTCGGCGAATCGCTGACGCAGCACCGGGTCCCCGAGCAAGCCTCTCTCGGCGGCGTAGTGGCGCAAGCGCTCGAACTCCTGGGCGAAACGCATCTGTTGGGCCATGAAGGCGGTACCACGTTCGAAACCGAGCGTACCCATGGCGGTCTTCCATCCATTACCACGACCGCCGACCACCATGTCCGCCGCCGTCACCGCACCGTCGAAGAACACCTCGCAGAAGTGATCGTTGCCGGTCATCTCCACGAGGGGGCGCACTTCCACACCGGGTTGATCGATCGGCACCAAGAGATACGAGAGCGCGCGGTGGGCCACCTGATCGGTTTCGGTACGACAGAGCACGAAGATCCATTGGGCGAATTGGGCCTGACTGGTCCAGACCTTCTGACCATCGATTCGCCACGTGTCCCCGTCGAGAACCGCGGAGGTGCGCACCCCGGCCAGATCGGATCCGGCACCGGGTTCACTGAACCCCTGACACCAGTACTCTTCGCCGCGCAAAATCGGTGGCAGGAAGCGTTGTTGTTGCTCGGCGGTGCCGAAGGTGATGAGCGTCGGCCCGAGCAGACTCTCGCCGAAGAAGCCCGCCCGTTGGGGTCCATTGGCCGCCGTGTACTCCTGGGCGAAGACCAGTTCCTCGGCCACCGTGGCCTCCCGCCCACCGAAGGCCCGGGGCCAGGTGAGGCCCAGCCATCCTGCTCGACCGAGCTCGCGCTCCCAGGCCACCCGTACCGGCCAGTCGGCTGCACCCATTTCGGCCGAGGTTCCGAGTTTGGTGTAGTCCCCCACCAAATGCGCGGCCATCCAGTCGCGGACCTCGCGGCGGAACCGGGACACCTCAGGGGACTCGTCGAAATCCATGTCCCAGTCTCTCCCGCAGTCGCCGTGCCGCGGTAATCCGCGACCTTCGAATTCGAGGGGATCACCGCCTAATGTCGCACTGTGCCCGAGTCCGCCGAAGCGACAGTTCCCGACCCGACCCGGCTCTTCGATCTCTCCGGACGCACCGCCCTCATCACCGGTGGCAGTCGGGGTCTCGGCCGCCAGATGGCCCTGGCCTTCGCCCGCCAGGGTGCCGATCTGGTCATCGCCAGTCGCTCGCTCGACTCCTGCCAGGAAACGGCGCACGAGGTCGAGAGGGCCACTGGTCGCCGTTGCCTGCCCTATGCCTGCCATGTGGGACGTTGGTCGGAATTGGAGGGGCTCGCCGAATTCGCCTGGAAGGAATTGGGCGGACTCGACATCCTCGTCAACAACGCCGGCAAATCTCCGCTGTACGAGACGGTGCTCGACATCAATGAACAACTCTGGGATTCGGTGCTCGGGCTGAACCTGAAGGGACCGTTCCGCCTCAGCGCTCTCATCGGCTCGCGCATGGTGGAACGAAGTCGGGCCATGGGACGAACGGGTTCCATCATCAACATCTCTTCCATCGCCGCCATTCACCCGACACCGGACGTTCTTCCCTACACCGCAGCCAAGGCTGGATTGAACGCCATCACCATCGGTCTCGCCCAGACCTTCGGTCCTCACGTGCGCGTGAACTGCATCATGCCCGGCTCGTTTCGGACCGATATCTCCAAGGCGTGGAACTGGGATCTCGTCGATCAGTCGATGAAGCGCATCGCCATGAAGCGTGTCGGCGAACCCCACGAGATCGTCGGTTCGGCCCTCTTTCTGGCCAGCGATGCCGGGTCGTACACCACTGGTGCCGTCTTCACCGTCGACGGTGGCGTGCCCACCTGATCGTCATCGTCCGCGAAGGAGAACCATGTCCCTGACCAACGCCGAAAAGTTGGAGCACCAACGCCGGTTCGCCGCCGCCACGGCGAGCGGCCGTCCCGAAGATGCCGCTGTTCTGTGCGCCGACTCGGCCATCGTCTGGCACAACTA
>JBMTPW010000179.1:0-4577 GCA_049444115.1 Ilumatobacteraceae bacterium
CCGAACCCGGATCGGGTTCCGACTTCGCCGGTTTGTCGGCCAAGGGGGTTCGGGACGGCGAGGAGTGGATCGTCAATGGCCAGAAGGTGTGGACCACCCTGGCTCATCTGTCGCGATTCGGACTCTTGATCGTGCGCACCGATCCCGATGCCGTGAAGCATGCCGGTCTCACGGCTTTCGTGGTGGACATGCAAGCACCCGGAGTCGAGGTTCGTCCCCTGTACCAGATCACCGGGGAAGCCGAGTTCAACGAGGTGTATTTCACCGATGTGCGGGTTCCTCATCGGGAAATGCTCGGCAACGTCGGTGACGGTTGGCGCGTCTCGCTCACGACTTTGATGAACGAACGCGTCTCGATCGGTGGCGCGATCCCTCCGAAGGGATCAGGTCCGATCCGTGACGCTCTCAAGGTCTGGAAGGATCTCCCGGCGGATCGACGAGACGTCGCCACCCGAGACGAACTGATGCAACTGTGGATCCGAGCGGAGTTGCTCCGCCTCACCAACATCCGAGCCTCGCAGAATCGCAAGATGGGGGATCCAGGTCCGGAAGGTTCGATTGCCAAGCTGGCCATGGCGGAACTGAACAAGGACATCTATTCCTTTGCCGTGTCGCTGCTCGGAGCGGACGGCATGCTGTTCCCCAGCGGATATCAGAAGATTCGACCGGAATTCGCCATGGGATTGGAGAACCCGCAGAAGGCTTTCTTGCGCAGTCGAGCGAATTCCATCGAAGGTGGCACCAGCGAGGTGATGCGCAACATTCTCGGCGAGCGAGTTCTCGGCCTTCCGGGGGACGTGCGCGTGGATCGAGACGTGGCCTGGAGCAAAGTACCGCGGAATTGATTCAGGTTCCCGTCCGCAGGACGAGTCCGAGGAAGAGAGCGGCGAGGGACGCCACCAGTCCGACGGCACCACCCACTGCGAGCGCGACCTTGCCGCGTCCGAACGAATGGACCGCGGCAGCACACCCAGCGACCACCGCCATGAGCACGTGGATCATCGTCGTGACCCGGTAGTCCCAATCGGTGGCACCGATGTCGACGGCCAGAAGACTCCAGAGACCGGTCACGACGAGCACGGCGAACGCCGGCCAGGCCAGCCGGTTGAACGCTCGGGCGGCGATCTTGGTGACCGTTGCGTCGTGGCGTCGGAGTGCGGGGACCAGAGCGGCCAACACGATCTGCCCGCCAACCCAGATGGTCGCCGACAAGACATGCAGGAAGAGCCGGATCGTGGCGGACGATGGTTCGAGCACGTTCCTCCTAGGGACGCAATGCCGCGAGCACATCGCTGGCGGCCAGTGATCGGTCGTCCACGTGGGGACGGCTGCCCCAGTCTCCACCCGTCAGAACGGTGATCGCCAATTCGATACCGGCCTGGAGGTCCCGCAAATGTCGCGGTGGGGGGAAGTATTCGTCCTCGTCGGTGATCCGAATCTCGGTCACTCCCTCCGACGGAGCCAGCCGGGCAATGACCGCATTCACCAATTCCTCGGGCGCCGACGCACCCGCAGTGACCCCGACCGTGCCGAACAGATCCGCCGGCAACTCATCTGCTGTGTTGATGCGGAAGACACGCGGACAACCGGCCTCCTGAGCCAGTCGTTCGAGAGCTCGGGTGTTCGAGGAGTTCGCCGATCCGATGACCACGATGGCGTCACAGCGGGGTGCCATCGACATGAGTGCCGACTGCCGATTGGTGGTGGCGAAGCAAAGATCACTCCGTCCCGGAGTCCAAACTGCCGGGAATCGCTCACGGACGCGTACGGCCACCCCTTCCCAGTCCCGGTGGGAAAGCGTCGTCTGCGCCAGCAGCGCCACGGGTTCGGTGAACGTCGGTAGCGCATCGACCTCGGCCACCGACTCGACTCGGGAGATCGAATCCGGAGCCACCGCCATCGTGCCGACGGCCTCCTCGTGACCTTCATGACCCACGTACACGATGCGAAAACCCTTACCGGCTCTCACCTTCACTTCATGGTGGACCTTGGTGACGAGCGGGCAGACAGAATCGATGACCACCGATCCTCGGGCCCGGGCCGATTCCACCACGTGCGGAGCCGAACCGTGGGCCGACAACATGATCGGTCGACCTTCGGGAACTTCGGCGATCTCGTCGACGAATCGAACTCCGAGCCGCTCGAAGCGTTCCACCACCAACTTGTTGTGCACGATTTCGTGGTAGCAGTACACCGGCGGCTCGAAACTGCGGACCATCCAGGCCAGGGCTTTGATGGCCATTTCCACTCCGGCACAAAATCCTCGCGGCGCTGCCAGCAGAACACGGGTGACCGACGAGTCCACTGACGGTTCGACCGTCACCGATGTTTCCACACGAACAGATTAGAGGTGCCGGAGTCGGCTCGGACGTCTGTTCCGAGCAGGCCGATAGCCTGAGGCCATGGCCGTCCGCGAACGAGCACCGCGTGTCGTCTCGGTGGACCCGAACTCCCCAGGAGCCCGAGCGGGCATTCTTCCTGGAGACGAAATCACCTCGTTGAACGGCGTGGCTCCGCGAGACATCATCGAGTGGCGGCTGCTCTCCGATGAGCCGGAGGTGACGGTCAGCGTGCTGCGGTCCGGACTCGAAGTGGATCTGGAGATCACCAAGGCGGCCGGCCTGCCATTGGGAGTCGAGGTGGCCAGCCCGGTTTTCGATCGCGTCCGAACCTGCGACAACCATTGCCCCTTCTGCTTCATCTATCAACTGCCTCCGGGTATGCGCAAGAGCCTGTACGTGAAGGACGACGACTATCGACTCAGTTTCCTCTACGGCAACTTCACGACACTGACGCGCTTCACCGAGGCCGATCTGGAACGGGTCCTGTCCGAGGCCTTGTCGCCGTTGCACGTGAGTATCCACGCCACCGATCCCGATGTCCGGAGCCGTTTGCTACGGAACCGGCGTGGCGGAATGAGCCTGAGATGGTTGAGAGCGCTTCTGGACCACGGCATCAAGGTCAACGGACAGATCGTGGTGTGTCCGGGCATCAACGACGGTGACGTCCTCGATGAAACCCTCGTCGACATCCTCGATCGGTTTTCCGAACTCGATCATGTGGCCGTGGTTCCTCTCGGGCTCAGTCGCTTCAACAAGGAACCCGAGATGCGCGTCCACTCTCGAGAGGAGGCCCGTCGATTGGTCGCTCAGATCGAACGATGGCAGGCGATCTTTCTCGGGACCCTCGGACGGCGAATGGTCTTCGCCGCCGATGAGCTCTACCTGATGGCCGACCGGGCCTTTCCACCAGCCGATCACTACGAAGGATTCGGCATGCACGAGGACGGTGTGGGCATGGCCCGCACGTTCGAAGCCGAGTTCACGGGTCGGGTCGACCAGCCGACCCGACCGCAGAATGGGTTTTTCGCCTCGCTCGAAGGCGCTCCGGCCTGCGGCTATCGGGCCCCCCGAAACCCGGCCGGTGACACCGGGATGCGGGCCGAACCGGGACGAACTGCGGTGACCGTGCGGCTGGGAGCCCGCTCGGATGCTCCGATCGCCATCCTCACCGGTGAGTACGGTGCCCGAGTCCTCGAGCCTTTGGTGGCTGCCCTTGGTCGTCCGGACGTACGCGTGGTTCCCGTGGTGAACGAGTTCTTCGGGGGGAACACCGCCGTCACTGGTTTGATGACCGGTCACGATCTCACGCGCACTCTGGCGAGCGAACCCGTCGGTCATCGGTATCTGCTTCCCGACGTCTGTCTGTCCGAGGGACGCTTCCTGGACGGCACCACTCCGAACGATCTCCCGCGTCCGGTCGAAGTGGTTCCCACGGACGGCATCGCCCTGCGATCGATCCTCGAAGGTGCGCGTTCGTGAACGACGAGTCACCGGCGGACGACGATCGGCTTTCGACCGTCGTCATCGTCGGTCGTCCGAACGTGGGCAAGAGCACGTTGTTCAACCGCTTCATCGGCGAGCAAGCCGCGATCGTGGAGGATCGTCCTGGCATCACCCGTGACCGCCAGGAACGCGAAGCGGTCTGGCTCGGTCAGCGTTTTCGTCTCGTGGACACCGGAGGATGGCTTCCCGGGGGCACCGAATTGGACGCCAAGGTCAGCCGACAGGTGGAAAAGGCCGTCCGCAACGCCGATCTGGTCGTCTTCGTGGTGGACGGTTCGGTCGGTATGACCGATGACGATCAGACCGTCGCCAATTGGCTGCGGCGCGAAGACGTCTCGGTGATGGTGGTCGTGAACAAGGTCGACAACGATCGACGCGAGAACGAACTTTGGGAATTCCTGGCTCTCGGCCTGGGGGATCCGGTGCCCGTCAGTGCCCTCCACGGCCGTCGGGCCGGTGATCTGCTCGACGAAATCGTCAGCCGTCTACCGTCGGTTCCCCTCACCGATGAGTACCGCGACGCATCTCGGAGTCTCGATGCATTCGACGATGACGAGTTCACGCGCCTGGGGGAGGGTCGACCACCGCGAGTCGCCCTCGTCGGCCAACCCAACGTGGGCAAGAGCTCGCTGCTCAATGCGCTGGCCGGGGCGGAACTGGCCATCGTCACGCCCATTCCCGGCACCACCCGCGACCGCGTGAGCGAGTCCATCCAGGTGGAGGGCGTGCCGC
>JBMTPW010000180.1:0-4567 GCA_049444115.1 Ilumatobacteraceae bacterium
GTCTCCCTTCGGACCGTGCGCCGTCTCGTTGGCGCTGGAAGCTTGGTGGTGGTGTTTCCAGGCGTCTTGCGATCGGCAACCTGGCCGCTCGGCCGCCATCAATTGATGACGGCGGGGTGTTTACGGAATCCCGGCTCGGCTTTGGCCTTCACCACTGCGGGACAGATTCATGGACTGCGAAAGATGCACGATGATCGTGTGCACTTTCTGCTGCCTCATGGTCGCAGTCCGAATTTGCCCGGCGTGATCGTGCATCGTTGTCGACAAGTCGATGCCAACGATGTCATCGACATCGGGGACGGACTCCGCGTCACCAGCGTCGCCCGCACCTTGTTCGACGTTGGTGCAGTCATCGGACGACACCGCTTGCTGTCGGCACTCGATCACGCCCTGGACAAGCACCTGGTCACTCTCGCTCAGGTGTCCGAGACGACCCTGCGGCTCTTCCACAAACGTCGACCGGGTTCACAAGAAATCAAGTACGCCTTGGCAACCAGGTCGTCGTGGTCCTCGGCCGTGCAATCGGATTTGGAGATGCGGGTACTGCGGGCCATTCACCGCCACGGTCTTCCGACTCCACGGGTGCAACACGAACTGACCGTGCCTGGTGGGACGACGATTCGGTTCGATTTCGCGTGGCCGATGGTCCTCGTGGGGCTCGAGGTCGATCACTCGTTCTGGCACGCTGGAAGTGCGGAGTCACGCCGCGACAAGCGTCGCGATCGCCTTGCCGCTCAGGAGGGTTGGATCACGATCCGGATCACTGAGGACGACGTCGTTGCCGGACTCGACGGAGTAATGGAAGAGCTGTCGGAGGTCATTTCGCGCCGGACCCGGGCCTCGCTTCGAAGCTGAAGGTCAGGTAATGGGTTCCAAAGTGACGCGTTTTGGCACCTTTTCGCGCCCAAGGAGGTTGGTCATTCGGCGGTGCCGACGGGGGTGCCGTCGATGATCTGGTCCAAGTACTCCGAGAGTCCGTACCCCACCTTGCCCCGATGCTCCTCGGAGGTCATCTCCCACCGGGTCATTCCCTCGCTGATCCTGGTGGTCAACCAATCGCCGTCAGGGGTTTGCCGGCGATTGCGCAACGGGATCAAGCTCATCACTTCACCGGTGAAACGCCACTCGCGATTGCTCCGACTGGATTTCAGAACCGCTTCGATCCTGTCGTGGTAGGTCTCGTCGCCGCGGAACTCCGTCGAGATCTCGGCGTGATCGCACAGGTGCATCTGCCCGTTCTCCCACACGAAACCCCCTCGAGTGCCCGGACCGTCCTTCTTGGCCACCCGTGAGAGCATGAATCCGAGATCGGAATCGAAGTTGGCGGTCAGCCAGCGGTAGTACCACGGAGCCTGCCAGTAGCGAGGACCCCACGAGTGGTCGCGCAGGCCGAAGCCATCGATTTCCCATTCCTGATCCCCGACGCGAATACTGCCGCGCGCACCGACGAGCTGTTCGTAATGACCCTTGGCGAACTCTTCTCCGGGGGCCTCGTGCGGGGTGTCTGGCTCGCCGCCGAACATGCTCGAGCGCCCCTGCCCGGAAAAGGTGAGGTGAACTTCGCACTCCGAATACGGATTGTTCTTGAAGGCGGTCTTCGGATCCACCATCTGTTCGGGCTCGGCCAGAACGACCACCTTGCCGGAGAAGTCGACCTTCAATTCTTCGAAGGGCGTGACCATGGTCCAGGTCAATCCTCCAGCGTCCAACTTGTCGTTGTTCTCGATCGACGGACGCTTGAACATGAAGGCCACCGACCCGTCGGGCAAGTAGATGCACACCGTCATTTCGGCGTAGCCCTCATTGGCGCGGTTCCCCATACGGAACCATCCCCCGACCTTGTTGGACGGATCGAAACAGTTGATGTACATGCTCTCGTTGAAGTTGGACTCCGGGCCCAACTCGTGCATGTACTCATCGGACGGATCGAGGCGAACTCCCATGCGGGTCACCGTAGTCGTTGGCCCCGGGATTGCTCGGTCCGAGATGGCTAGAACAGAGTGAGTTGTTCCCAGGTGACAGCCACCTCGGTCACCGGCTGCCACACCAACCGGCGCCGAGGGCCCGGTCGACGGACCTCCAGACGTTCGGGTCGTAGCGACCGCGCCGCGCCGTGGGAATCGTGCACGGTGATGCTGCCGTCCCGTTCCACACAGGAGATGCGCCCGGTTTGCCAACGGCCGCGATCGGCTCGGCGGAAGCGCACCTCCTCGCCGGCGATCAAACCGAGACGATGCAGCACCTCAGCCTGCTCCGGCGTGGTCCTCGCCGTCATTTCAAGGGGGTCGATCCTGTGTTTCCGTGCGGTCCGCCGCCCAGCACCCGGGCCTGCAACTTCCGCATACCCGCCAGCCATCGATCGCGATCAGCGGCCTTCCGTTGTTCGAAATCGGCAACCTGGGCGTGGGGAAGGATCAAGAAGTGTTCGCTTTCGATGGCCTGGGCCACGATCTCGGCCACTTGATCGGGTTCCAGCACTTCACCCGATGCCCGTACTACATCGGTGGCCGGCCCCGACCCGAAGGAGTCGCCTTGTCGCAACATGTCGGTGTTCACGCCCTGCGGGCACAGACATGACACCCTGATTCCTCGATCTCCGTAGGTGATGGACAAGGATTCGGCGAAGGCCACTGCAGCGCTCTTGGTCACCGAGTAGGGGATGGATCCGATCTGGCTCAACAACCCGGCGGCCGAGGCCGTCGAGCAGAAATACCCGGAGCCCCGTTCCAACCAGCGGGGAACGAGATGCTTGGCGGCCCACCGATGGGCATGGACGTTGACGGCGAAACAGAGGTTCCATTCGTCCTCCGAGGTGGCTTCGAGAACCGTGCCGATACCGACTCCGGCGTTGGCGAAGAAGAGATCGATCCCGGAAGGGCCGAGCAACTGCTCGGCGGTCGTGATCAATTCCCGGTTGCCCGACTCCGTGGAGACGTCGGCAACCACCGCCCACGCCGAACCTGGGCGACGATCGTTCAGGGTTGCGGCAACGGCTTCGAGATCGGAACGCAGAACATCGGCGAGGACCACTCGGGCACCCATTTGGTGGAAACGTTCGGCCAATCCGGCTCCGATTCCACGGGCCGCGCCGGTGACCACGATTCCCGATCCGGCGATCTGCATGAACCCAGCGTAGGGGAGTCACCGGTTCGGTGCCTCCATGAACGACACTGGGAGCGATCGGCGGTTCGGGTCATGCGTGCCCGATTGCGGGTCTCGGACGCCGGGCTCTCCCGAGTGGGGAATCTCCCTGTGTCTCATGCGACAGCACTGGTCGGTCCGCCGTGCGGAAGAGCCGATTCCGGAGAAGGGCACGGCGATACCATGCTCCCATCGAACAGAGCGGTGCGTTACCGTCAGGGACAGGGTTTCGACTCGGTCGGGACACCGCACCGTTGACAGAGGAGTTCCGATGACCGATGTGCAGTTAGCCGATGAGATGCCCGATCTGGATTCGGCTATCGACGACCCCGCTGACGTCATCAGTGAGGCTTTGTCCATCATCGATTCGGCTCTCTCCCAGATGGAGAAGCGCGAACTGGTGTCCTCGAGCGAAGTCAGCGATCTCCTCCTCGACGTGCGCAACCTGCTCACTCGGCACCGTTGAACGAGCGCTGCCGAAGCGCCTGATCGTCAGGGACGTCCAGAGGACGTCGACGTCTTCATGCCGCCTGCGGCCAGGAGATCATCGAAGGATTCCTGGAGGTAGGTGAACAACCGCTCCGGCTCTTCGATGGCTCCGATGTCCATGTTCATCCCCATGTCGAGACTGCCGACATGGGACAGGAGAGTGAGATTGAAGGCCACACCGGCCAATGGCCCGACTGGATAGTTGGCAACGATCTCTGCTCCGGCAACGAAGACCGGTAACGGGGTCCCCTTCACGTTCGAGGTGGCGAAGTCCACCGTCTGGGATTGCAGCCGGGCCAAGCGGGTGACGACTGCCGTGGGCAAGGTTCCCGAGAGAGTGGCGATGGCATTGAGGGCCAGTGATGCCGTTCCGGATCCCGCCTCTCGAGAGGCCTGGTTCACGGCGGCGAACCGTTCCAGGATGGGCATGTCACCGGTGGGCACGAGCAGGCGCGCCAAGGAGAACGAGTTGGTCGCGGCATCGTCACCGTTCTGCTTGCGGGTACTGATGGCCATGGACGCCCGCAAGGAGTCGACGGGTGCACCGAGGGCACGGTGATAGCGGCCGGCGGCGTCGGTGGCCGCGGTGAGCATGGCGGTGTTCAACGTCCCTCCCAAATTCCGGGAGAGATCGCGCACTTCTCGAAAGGGAACCTGGAGCACGTCGAGTCGACGTCGCAGGGAGCGGTGCGTCCACAGTGGGGACTTCGCCGGTTCGATATCGGTCATCTGACCGATGAGCGCCTTGATGGTGTCCATGGTGGCCGAACTGGCCGAAGACAAGCTGCCCGGGTCGGCGACCACCTCGCGAATCTGTTTGACCACGGCAAGCGGAACCTTGAGCGGTCCGGCCAGCAGATCGCGCCAGAGGTCTCCGACGTGGCTCACGGAGTCGGGGGGGGGGGGGGGGGGGGGGGGCGGGGGGGGGGGGGGGGGG
>JBMTPW010000181.1:0-4526 GCA_049444115.1 Ilumatobacteraceae bacterium
ACCGAACAGAAGAGGTGCTTGCTCGAGCGGGCGATTATCTGCTGCGCCGCAGTTCCGAGTACCGGGAGCTACCGGTGCCCGCTTCGGTGGGGCAGAGGTCCCCCTCACGCAAGACTCGACGCGGACTCATTGGTGTCGGCGCCACGACTGCAGTGGTCGTGACCGCTCTCTTCATGGGATCAGGTTCGGGGTCCCCTGCTCTGGCCTGGGGCCCAACTCCGTCAGTCGCAACCCCTGTCGACGAAGAAGAGGCGCGTACTGCGTGTGCGATCGATTCTTGGGGAATCGACGAGAATGTTCCGCGTTCTACCGAAAACCAGTCTGGGGGGGTGGCTACGACGCCGAGCCTTCCCGAGATTCTCCCGGCGCTGACCACAATGGACGTGCGCGGCAATGGTGCTCTCGCGGTGTTTTCGGATTCCAAGTGGACCGTGAGTTGCATGCTTCGTCGTGACGGTGACGGCTATGAACGTGGAGCGATCATCGCGGACCAACTGTTGAATTCGGGATCGGACAACGCTCTCGGAATCAATGGAATCGCATCAACCATGTGGCCCGACGGCACGTCAACTTCGATGATGAACGGAGCCGTTCCGACAGGAGCGGTGTCCATTGAACTGGACATACCCGGATTACCGACAGCTCAGGCGAGCGTCGACATGGGGAGATTCTCCATCTGGTGGATCGGAGCGTACGACGAGAGCATGACAGGAAGTATTCGAGCACTGGACTCCAGTGGAGTGGAAGTTGCCTCTCTTTCGCTCGACTCCCTGATTAGCAGGGCAGGTCGCTGACTCCTTCGCGGTAGACGCATCGCACGGAAATCAGGATCTCTTGG
This sequence comes from Ilumatobacteraceae bacterium, assembly GCA_049444115.1. Lineage (GTDB taxonomy): Bacteria > Actinomycetota > Acidimicrobiia > Acidimicrobiales > Ilumatobacteraceae > Casp-actino8. The sequence continues at coordinate 839 of JBMTPW010000181.1, forward strand.
AGGGGGTGGATCGCCTGATCAGGCGGCCTACCCCTTTTGAGTTGTCGAATCCGATATCAGCGTGCCGCCCTTTGTCACAAAACGCCCTTGCGGGTGTTCATCGGTCCGGACTTGTTGTAGGGCAACGAGGTGTGGGCGGCGGCCGGCACGTGGAACGACGTGTTCGGCATCGAGCCGCACAGTCTGGTGGAGACCAGCCGGGGAGTCGTCACCGACCTCATGTGGTGGTGCCGTTCGATTCGTCGAGAGATACTGTCGGTCCATGGCCGCGAAGGAAGAAATCGAGAGGGTGCTTCGGTCATATGCCCAGGCCTGGCTCGCATCCGATCTCGAGAAGGTGCTCGCCGCATACCACGACGACATCGAGCTTCATTACATGGGCAAGAGTCCATTGGCCGGCACGCACCGAGGACGTGATGCGGCATTCGCGGCACTGGGGCAGGCGTCGGTTCGGACATCCCGGAGACTCGTGGATGTGAAGGACGTGATGGTGGGCGACTCGCTCGGCGCACTTCTCGCCATCGAGGATCTGGGAGATCCGCCGCGACGTGTTCAGAGAGTCCTTCTCTACCGAGTGCAGGACGAGAAGCTGCGTGAGTGTTGGCTCTTTGACGAAGACCAGCGGTTCATCGACGAGTTGTGGTCGAAGGAGCCCTGAGGCCATGCTCGAGATGAGGAACGTCTGCGAGCGGTGCGAGTCGTCATTGACTGACGACGGACCGGCTGTGATCTGCAGTTTCGAGTGCACATTCTGTACGGCTTGTGGGGCAGCATTGAGTCATCGCTGTCCGAACTGTGGTGGCGAACTGGTGGTTCGGCCACGTCGATCGGCACCGTGATCCGAGCCCGAAAAGCGATTTCCGAACCCAATGATGGCGGGCCCCGTCCGGTCACAATAATCATCTTCGAGAGCTCATCGACCCGGATCTGTTGCAATGCGAGGAGATGTGGGTCGCGGCGGGAACGTGGAACGATGTGTTCGGCATCGATCCACACGAGCTGGTCGAGGCCAGTGGCGTGGTGTCCGATCTGAAGCGTGAATGAGGTGCGCAGGCTGACTCAAGCAGTTTCGATGATCGACAGGGCGGTTGCAATCGTGAGCTCGACTGCTGCGGTTCGTCTTCGGCCTTTCGCCTGACGGAGGATCACGTCGTGTACCGATGCGTCGATCGTTGCCACCACCATGCGAGCGACCAGCCCCCGTCGGAGAATGTCGTCGATGCGAACTTGAAGCAAATGCTCCGTCAAGTTGACGAGTTGTGCTTTCGCCCGATCGAGCTCGGCGCTGATCTCACGGGTGCGCGGAGCTTCGTGCATGACGAGAAGATGGAGATGGTCGAGCTCGTGCTGTGCCACGAGGAAGTTCACGACGTTGTGCAGAATCACCTCGAATCCGACGCCGGGGCTGGATCTGCTCAAGAGATCGGCAAGTTCGGTTGTGGTTGATTCGATGTGCCGCCGGGTGAGGGCAACGAGAAGTGCGTCTTTGTTCGGGAAGTACTGATAGAGCGACCCGACCGAGACTCCGGCCTCGTCGGCGATGGCGTTGGTCGTCGCTCCCGAGTATCCACACTCGTGGAAAATGCGAGCTGCCGCATCCAGGATTCGATCGACGGTACGTCGCGAGCGTTCCTGGCTGGGTGATTTCCGGGCTTCGGTGCGTACGTCGGGCATGAGATGGGCGTGGAGAATGCGAGTGGAAAAATGCGAAAATTGCTCGCATTCTATTGGGATGGCGATCGTTGACCGTTCAACCGTTCTCGAGGCCCCGGCCCATGCCGTTTGGGAGAGGGTGAAGACTCCAGCGGCTTTCCGAGCGGTGACGCGCGGGCTTCTCTTCATGCCTGTCATTCGTAGGCGTTCTGACGAGTGGCGCGAAGGCGAAACAATTGTCGGTTGGGTCTTCCTGTTCGGGTTCCTTCCGATTGCGCGCCATCACTTGCACATCGCTCGGATCGACGATTCGACGCGGACCATGAGCAGCCGCGAGTTCGGCGGAGCTATCAGGATCTGGAACCATGACATCGAAGTCGAATCGATCGATGGACTGAGCTGTGGCTATCGAGACCGGATCGAGATAGAAGCGGGGATTCTGACGCCCGTGATCGTGCTGTATGCCCGCTGGTTCTATCGAATGCGGCAACGCCGTTGGCGTGCCTTGGCAAGAGGAATGAAATCATGAGCAACATGCCCGAGGAAATTCGTGATCGAATCGATTCGAACCTTCTCGAAGCCAAGGTAATGCAGTTCCGAGCGGAGTGGCCTCGCTGCTGGCAGCTCCTCGAGGATGCACACGTCCTCAGCCAGCCGTGGGCATGGTCGCACATTCGTGTCCATGCCGCGATGCTTTCCACTGGGTGGCGATCAAGAGATTTGCGGGAAGTGCTGGGTCAGCTCGTACGACTGCTCGTCGGAGGGCCAGCCTCGGTTGTGCATCGATACCCAGTGGGCAACACCGGTCGTGCACGTGTGTCAGCTGTTCGACCCATGCCCCCGCGAGCAGATCTGGCCGAAATGTTGAGGAGGGCCGGCCAACCAGTTTCGTAGCAACTGGGGATCAATGAGAAGCCGAAGCCAATGGCAACATGCCCCCGTTCGGTCACGAATCGTGTCTGTATGTGTTCATCGAACCGAGGGAGATGGTGCAGGCCAGTGGGGGAGTTGTCACCGACCTGAAGTGCCCAACGACAGCGATCCTTCCGGGTAGATGATGAGGCAGTAGCCGTCCGGGTCGGCGTGCACCGAAGATCCCATCGCCTGCCAGTAGGGATTCGGATGTTCCCTTTGCGGATGGCCAGCCAGAATCAGTCGATTGATGACTTCGTCTGCCAAATCTCTGCGCAAATACAACGTGACGATGTCTTCATCGGTGGGCGTGGGAAGCGGTATTCCGGATGAGTGATGCGTTACCTCGAGTTCCCATTGTCCATGGGGAAAGCCGAGGATTGCACCGTCGTATCCGTCGTGATCCTCGAATCGCGACAGGAGCTCGAATCCGACGACAAGAGTCCAGAAGATGATTGATCGCTCGATGTCCCTTGTCGGACGCGCCACACGGATCCTCGGAGCTGTCGGCTTCGAGAGAAGTTGATCGGCAGTCGAGGTGAGCACGATCTCGGGAAAATGCTCCGATACGGCATCTTCCATCGTCCGTTGCGCATCTTCCACATCGACCATCTCGGCAAAAGCTGCTGACCTTGCTTCTGTGCTCGGCCATTGTGCGTACGAGTACCAGAGACCATCGTCTCCGACATGGAGTCGTGACCCAAGAGAGCCGCGCTCGACGAGTGCTTGGGTGATGATTGACCACGCTTCTTTGAACCGCTCTTCGTGTCCTGGTCGCAGGCGCCAGCGGTACAGCACGATGAACCCTGGTTCGTCCATGTCATGAGATTAGGACCAAGCCAGTGTCTAACGAGGGAAATGAAGAGTGGGGTTGCCGCCGACAGGGTGAAGCAAGGGTTTAGAAACAGAACATGGTGGGGCCCCTCTTCGGTCACAAGACACCTCCGTCTGCGTACCTCGATCCGAAGTTGCGGAAATACGACGCGGTGCGGGCTGCGATGGGCTCGTGAAACGACGAGTTCGGGAATGAACTGCACTTGTTGGTCGAGAGCAGCGGGGGAGTCGTCACCCGCCCGAAGCGCGGCTGATCGATCAGGCAAGAATCAACAAGACAGCCATCACG
>JBMTPW010000182.1:0-4459 GCA_049444115.1 Ilumatobacteraceae bacterium
TTTGATCAGGCTGACCGTGCCGGCCACTTCGGATGGCATCAAGTTCTGTTGCGCAGTACTGGCCACCTGATCCGGAGTTCCGGCCACGATGTTGATCGCTGCTCCTCCGACACCGGCCGCCACCGCAGGAAGCGACACGATCAAAGCGGTCACGGCCATCTCGGGTTCGACGATGACCATGGTGATGGTCATGAGTGCGGCGAGCGGAATCGCGGCGACGAAGGACGGCGCGAGCAGTGCCAGGAACACCGACCCCCGAGCCTTGGGATAGGAATCGGACCGGTCACCCTGGTCGGTCTCCTGAGCGAGCGGTTCCAAGACTTCGAGCCCGAGTACGAACATTGCCAACCCTGCGCCAACGATGGCCGCGGTCGTGCCGGTGTATGCCGCCACCAGACACAGGCCTGCAACGATGGTGAGAGTGCCGAGCCGCGCCAGACGACTGGCCGGGAAGCGCAGGATTCCTTGCCAACCGCGATGCCACTCGGGTGTCGGCCCGGCGCCGCGTCGCAAGCGGATCCACGGTCGCGATCGACATCGTTCGTGACTCAACTGGCGCCGCAGGAGTGCCACGGTGCGCAGATCCTGCAGGGTCACGGCGAAACGCAATTGCGCAACCAGAGCCGAACGACGACCCAGTGCTTCGAGTGATTGCCGGCCGAGCAAGGCCAATCCGAGTAGAGCCGCCAGCACGGCAACGACCGGGGGAACGATTTCGATGGGGCGGGTCCGTTCACCCCAAAGGCCCGACCCTCCGAGCAGATCAGCTGGTCCGACGAATGTCGGACCAGAAACCGCCGATGCCATCTGCCAGGTCAAGAGTCCACCACCGATCACGGTGCTCACTCCGTGATGAAGGTGTGCCCCGTGGGCGATGAGTGCGGTAGCCACGAAGAACACACCGATCGTGAGACCGAAGACCGTGCCGCCCATCGCCCAGGCCGCGCTCGATCCGGGAAGTCGACGACCGGCCAATTGACCGGCGACAGCCCCGGCAGCGGCGGCTGCAAAGCCGATGGTGCGCAATCGCTGCACGGCCGGCCGAAGCAGCACTCGTGCCCTGCTCACCGGCGCGAGGAGGAGGTGCCGTACGTCGGGATCCTCGATGGCCAGTGGTCCACCCCGACTGCCGGAGCGCAGTCCCATGGCCACAGCCAATGCTCCCAGTACTCCCAGCCAGGCTGGTCCGTGGCGCAGGACGTCATCGGCCACTGCAGCCGAGACGGGATCATCGGGGACCCATCCCGAGATGAACAAGATGCTGCCGCCGAAGACGAAGGCTGCCAGGTACACGCGGTAGAGAGCTTCGAACCACTCGATATCGGCCAGGCGATTGCGTTGTCGCGCCCGACGCAGCGCGTGTACGGCATCGACACCGAGCGATGGGTCGGTCACGGTTGCCGATCGCAGGGGTTGAACCGGTCCGGTCTCGGCTGATCGGAGGGGATCCGACGCCCACCCGGACCATGACGCCACGAACAATTGCGCTGGTGGAAGACCAGCGTGTTCGAGTGCGAGCAGGTTCAGACAGGCCGACACGCCGGATCCGCATGATGCGATGACCGCCGTGGAGTCATCGATGCCGAGCTGGCCGAAGTGGCGCCGGAGTTCGTTCGGCGAGCGCATGAGTGCCGTATCTGCATCCAGCACCGCGGCCCATGGTGCGTTCAGCGCGCCAGGAATATGACCCGGACGTGGATCGATGGCCGGAACGGCGGCCGGAGCGCGGCCTTCGAAGCGATCGGCAGCCCGGGCATCGATGAGGATGGTCGCGTCATCACGTCCTCGATACACGAGATCGCCGACGGTTTCGATCGATGCGAGGCGGTCGGTCGGCCACGGCGTCGGGTTGAAGACGGCGGTCATCGGACTGGTGGGCGCACCGGTCTCCCAGCGATCGGGACACTGTGCAGTCCATGCTTTCAGTCCGCCATTCATGAGCGACGCCGATCGTCCGATCATTCGCAACATGACCACGAGACGCGCCGCAGTCATGCCTCCGGTGTCGTCGTAGGCGATGACATGGGTGCGATCACCGATTCCCAAGCGCGCCATGGAGCGAGCGAAATCCTCGGGACTGGGCAATGGGTGGCGGCCGCGTCGTGCGTCGGTATTGCGGTGATCAGCGAGATCGCGGTCGACGTCCACGAACACTGCCCCGGGAATGCGACCGGTGTTGAACGCGTGGTGTGCGTCCCGCCCATCCAGATACCACCGGACATCGGCGATGACCGTCGATGATTCGCCGGGTGATCCCTCGACGGCCGTGTCGAGCACGGCCCGGACCTCGGCGACCGAGATCAGGCTGGGGACTTTGGACTCCACTTCGTTCAAGGGAACCATCCTCGCACCACGGACCGGCATACTGGAATCGGTGGATACCCCGACCGTGGAACTCTTCACGTCCTTCTTGGCGATCATCGCCCTGGGCGGTGGTGCGCTGTATGCCGGGGTGGCCCGATTCGTTCCCGCCGGTCAGCGCTGGGCGTCGATGCCACGAGCCGTGGCCGACGAAGTCCATCGCCTGGGGCTCTGGTTGTCGTGGAGCGTGGCCGCAGTTGCCACGGCGGGAAGCCTGTATTTCAGTGAAGTCGCCGACTACGTTCCCTGTCGCTTGTGCTGGTTCCAGCGCATCTGCATGTATCCGCTGGCGGGGATCCTGTTGGTTGCCGCGCTCCGTCGGGATCGTTCGGTGCGCTGGTACGCCTTGCCTTTGCTGGTGGCCGGGGTTGGAGTGTCCGCGTACCACTATCTCATCGAGTGGCGACCATCTTTGGGTGAGAGCGCCTGTGGTGTGGGACCGTCCTGCACGGATGTGTGGTTCCGTCGACTGGGATTCATGACACTGGCCGGGATGGCGCTATCCGGTTTCTTGGCCATCGTGGTTCTGCTCTTCATCCAACCGAAGGGGAACGATTCCCCGAACGAAAGGTAGAAACATGTCTGCGCAGTCGGCGACTTCCAAGGAATCAGCGAACCGTCGTACCACGTGGGTGGTGATCGGCATCGTCCTGGTGATCCTGGCAGCGTTGGTGATCGCGCTCTTCAGCTCCGATTCGTCCTCTGGCGACGACACTGCCGATGGCGGAGACTCCACCGTGGTCGTGGTGAATGAAGAGAATCAGCCGGTCACCGTGACCGGTGCGGCCCTGGCGTCGCTCCAAGATCCGAGCGTGGATCCTGCAGTGGGCACGACTGCTCCGAAATTGGAGGGCCTGGCCTTCGACGGGTCGCCGGTGGTGGTGCAACCTGGAGATGGTCAGGCCTACCTGTTGGTCTTCCTTGCCCATTGGTGTCCGCATTGCAACGCGGAGATTCCGCGTTTGGTGACCTGGTTCGAATCGGGTCGGGTGCCGGAGAACCTGCGCGTCATCGGCGTGAGCACCGCAGTGGCTGCCGACCGGCCGAATTATCCGCCTTCGAAGTGGATCGTGGAGACCGACTGGCCCTGGGAGATCATGGCGGATTCGGCCGATCTCTCGGCGGCATCGGCCTACGGCGTATCCGGTTTTCCCTTCTTCGTCATCGTTGGAGCGGACGGACAGGTCAAGGTCCGCCAATCCGGCGAGGTGGGCATCGAAGCTTTGGAGCAGATCGTCGCAACTGCTCTCGCCAGTTGAGGGATCACAAGGCGGCGCGCTCGGCGCGAGCCAGCACGTCGCGCAAAGGCAAACCGAGAGCGGCAGCGGCACGACGGGCGTCGTCGTGCTCGACTTTGGCCCGACCATTGCTCAACTTGACGCGGATTTCGTGACCGTCGACGTCGACGGTCATGTCGTGTCGCTGCTGTGGCCATCTCTCCAGAGTGGTACCGCGCAGCCCGAGAGTTCCGGTCTCCCGGATGAGCACCTGCGCCACGGCATCGGCCCGAACCGGATCGCACAATGCATGCACGGTGAAGGCCGGGCGTCCCTTCTTCATGACGATGGGAGTTGCCCAGGCGTCGTGAGCACCGGCCTCCAGAAGGGAGGCGATGGTGTGAGCGATGACCTCACCGGTGACGTCGTCCACGTTGGCTTCGAGCAGTCGAACACTTTCACCGGTCGCTGCAGTGGACGAAGACTCCCGCGCCACGCCGAGGACCACCTTGACCACATTGGACCGTCCGGGGATATCGGCTGTGCCGGCGCCGTAACCCACGCCAGTGATGTCGAGAGCCGGCAGGGGTCCGAAGGAATCGGCGAGGGCCACCATGAGAGCGACACCGGTGGGGGTGGCCAACTCGCGGGAGTCGTCGAGACCGATGACTGGAACCTGTCGTAATGCGCAAAGAGCGGTGACCGCTGGAGCGGGATTCGGTAGCACACCGTGGTCCGTATCGATCGTTCCGCAACCCATGCCGATGGGACCACAGGTGATGGTGTCGATGCCGAGAACCTCGAGAGCTGCACACACACCGACGATGTCGATGATGGCGTCGGTGCTGCCGACCTCGTGGAATTCCACGTCGGCCGTCGGC
>JBMTPW010000183.1:0-4449 GCA_049444115.1 Ilumatobacteraceae bacterium
GAAGCCTCGGGGGCCGGCGATGGGGACCGGTTCTGTTCGAGGAGCACCCGGGTACCGGAGGACGGCTCGGCGGTGCTCTGCACCCTGCGGTTCGCAGCGGTGGAAACCGTCCAGGCCGTGGCCTACACCCGCGCCGGGGAACAGCGTCAGTGGGCACCCTGACCGATACCGTTGGGGGGCACACACGACGGCGCCGTTGGCGCCCTGATCGCGGAGGTGGTCCGTACGGCTGAGCACTTTGACCTGGTCATCATCGGTGGCGGGCCAGGTGGCTATGGCGCCGCTCTGTATGGCGCCTCGGCCGGGCTGAACATCGCCCTGGTGGAGCGGGATGCTTTGGGCGGCACCTGTTTGAACCGGGGCTGCATTCCGGCCAAGGCTTTCTTGGAGACCGCCGCCGTGTATCGCCACGTGGCCCACGCCGCCGACTTCGGCATCGAGGCGGGAAGTCCGGCCGTGCAGTTCGCCGTCACCCAGGCGCGCAAGCAGAAGATCGTCAGTGGTCTGGTGCACGGCATCGGTGGGCTGTGCAAGGCCCGCAAGGTGACTGTGTTCAACGGCACCGGCACACTCGGGGCCAACCGCACCGTGGCCATTGCCGGCAACGACGGAACGTCGACCACAGTGACCGGCGATCATGTCGTGCTGGCCACCGGTTCGGTTCCGCGACTCATCCCCGGTTTCGAGCGTGGCGGACCGATCTTGACCAGTGACGAAGTATTGGATCTCGATCACGTGCCAGCGCGCATCGTTGTCATCGGTGGTGGTGCCATCGGATGCGAATTCGCGTCCACCTTCGCCGACCTCGGGGCCTCGGTGACCATCCTCGAAGGTCTGCCCAAGATCCTGCCCGGTCTCGACAGCGACGTCGCCAATGTTGTGGTGCGCTCACTGAAGAAGAAGGGGATCGACATTCGCACCGGTGTGGCGGTGAAGAGTCACACGCCGACCGGTTCGGGAAGCACGGTGGTGTCTTTCGGCGAAGGTGAGCAACTCGAAGTCGACGCCGTGATGGTGTCGGTTGGTCGTCGCCCGCTCAGTGAGACGCTCGGACTCGCCGGAACGGCAGTGAAGGTGAGCGAGCGGGGTTTCGTGGATGTGGACGCGCTCTGTCGGACCGGCGAACCCAATGTGTACGCCATCGGAGATCTGATCAACTCACCGCAATTGGCTCATGTGGCCTATGCCGAAGCCATCTTGGTGATCAAGCACATCCTCGGCGAGAACCCCATGCCGATCGCCTACGACCGGGTGCCGTGGGCCATCTATTGTCACCCGGAGGTGGCCTGGGCCGGACCGGGTGAGGACGCCTGCAAGGAAGCCGGTCACGACGTGGTGGTGGCCAAGCATCAGTTCCGCGGCAACAGCCGCGCTCAGATCCTGGGCGAAACGGATGGATTGGTGAAGATCATCGCCAAGCGTGAGGCCGATGGCACTGCTGGACAGATCCTGGGTGTGCACATGGTCGGCCCGTGGGTGACCGAGCAGTTGTCGGGTGGATACCTGGCGGTCAACTGGGAGGCCACGGTGGCCGAGACCGCCGAGTTCATCCAGCCACATCCGAGTCTGACGGAGTTGTTCGGTGAGACGGTACTGTCCCTGACCGGTCGCAGTTTGAACACGTGAGAAAAACGAGTCGAGGAGAAGGCACACGAGATGGCTGAGGTAGTTCTGCCCCAATTGGGTGAGACGGTCACCGAGGGGACCATCACGCGCTGGTTCAAGAAGGTTGGTGAATCGGTCAAGGCCGATGAGCCGTTGTTCGAAGTATCCACCGACAAAGTGGACACCGAAGTGCCGTCTCCAGTGGCCGGAACTCTGCTCGAGATTCGCGTCCCGGAAGGTGAGACCGTGCCGGTAGGGGCGGTCATTGCCGTGGTCGGTGAAGGCGTAGCGGCACCGGCGACGCCGGCGACGCCTGCGGCTCCCATACCTGCACCTCCACCGTCTGTGCCTGCTCCTGCGGCTCCCATACCTGCACCTACACGGTCTGCGCCTGAACCCGCGGCACCTGCACCAGCACCGGTTGCGTCGGCTCCAGTGGCCAGCGCACCGGCGACTCCGGTTGCCGAAGTGGGGGGAGACAATCGGTTGTTGTCACCAGTCGTGCGACGTTTGGTGGCCGAACACGGACTGAACGTAGGTCAGATCTCCGGCACCGGACCCGGTGGTCGTATCACCCGCGAAGACGTCCTCGATCACATCGACGCCCTCGCAGCTGGCACGGCGAAACCAAGCGCTCCCGCATCGGCCCCCGCACCCGTGGCTCCGTCACCGACCGCGAGCGCGGCGACATCGGTCCCGCAGTCCGGTGCACCCTTGGGCGCCATGCCGGTCACTGCGCCGCCGACCGTGCGCGCCGATGCCCGCGACCAGGTGGTGCCGTTGTCGAAGATTCGTCAACTGACCGGATCGCACATGGTGATGTCGAAGTCGGTGAGTCCCCACGCTTTCAGCGTGGTGGAAGTCGATTACGCCAACGTGGACAACACCCGGTCGGCGGTCAAGGGTGAATTCAAGGCCACCGAAGGTTTCAGCCTCACCTACTTGCCATTCGTGGCCCGCGCCGTCATCGACGCCTTCAAGGACTACCCGCAGTTGAATGCCAGCATTTCGGGTACCGATCTCTACGTCCACGGCTATGTGGATATCGGGATCGCCGTGGACTTGGATGGTCAAGGATTGTTGGTGCCGGTGGTGCGCAGCGCCGAGTCGAAGCGTCTTCGCGCCATCGCCCGCGAGATTCGCGATCTCGCCGATCGGGCCAAGAGCCGCAAATTGCGCCCGGACGAAATCCAGGGCGGCACCTTCACCATTTCCAACAATGGGTCTGCGGGTTCGGTTCTGACCATGGCGATCATCAATCAGCCTCAGGTGGCGATCCTGTCCACCGATGCCGTGGTGCGCAAGCCGGTCGTGGTGAACGTTCCCGGTGGTGGTGAGAGCATCGCCATCCATCCGGTGGGCCATCTGGCCATGAGCTGGGACCATCGGGCCTTCGACGGTGCGTATGCGGCCGGATTCCTGGTGAAGGTGAAAGAGATTCTCGAGACCCGCGACTGGTCGAGCGAGGTCTAGACGTGCTGCGCGTCCGCTGGTTGGGACGGGTGCCATATCGCGAAGCCCTGGCGCTGCAGACGGCCATCTTCGATCACGGACACGAGCAGTATCTGCTCTTCCAGGAACACCCACACGTCTTCACCTACGGACCGCGCGCGGATCTCGGCAACAACTTGAAATGCGATCCGGCAACGGTGGGCGCCGATTTCGTAGCGGTCAAACGCGGCGGTGACATCACCTATCACGGTCCCGGACAACTGGTTGGCTACCCCATCGTGAACGTGGACAATCGTCTCGGGGCCACCGATCACGTCTGCAACGTCGAACAATTGGTCATCGACACTCTGCATCGGCTGGGTGTACCCGGGGCAGGCCGGCTGCCCGGCTATGCCGGCGTGTGGTTGGATCCCGAGACCGAACGCAAGCGCAAGATCTGCGCCATCGGGGTCCGCTTGGCGAATGGGCGCACCATGCACGGGTTCGCTCTCAACATCGACCCGGACATGACCTACATGCGCGATCACATCGTGCCCTGCGGCATCGGTGAGTTCCCGGTGACCTCGCTCGCCGAAGAGGGCTGCGCGGCCGACATGGCCGAAGTGGTATCGGTCATGACCGCCCTCGCCGTCGACCGCTGGGGCGGTGGGATCGGCGAACGCCAGGACGTGGCTTGGGTGCATCGCCCCGAGGACTTGTCACTGTTCTCTCGTGGAGCCGGGCCGGGTGAACCCGTGCGCATGCGTGCCCGCTTGGCCGCGAGCGGTGTGACCGAGGGACTGGACGTCACCGAACGCAAACCGGAATGGCTCCGACCGAAAGTGGAGATCGGTCCGCAGGTTCTGCAGACCAAGAAGGTTCTGTCGGATCTGAACCTCGTGACGGTGTGCGAGGAAGCCGGATGTCCCAATTTGTCCGAATGCTGGAAGGACGGCACGGCCACGTTCATGGTGCTCGGCGAGCGGTGCACGCGGGCTTGCGGGTTCTGTTTGGTGGACACCCGTAAACCATTGGAACCCGAGAGCGACGAGCCCCACCGGGTGGCCGAGGCGGTGACGCGCATGGGGCTCACCCATGTTGTCTTGACGATGGTGGCCCGCGACGATCTGGACGACGGCGGTATGGGACATGTGGCCCGCTGTGTGGAGGCCATCCGTGAGCAGCGGCCCGATTCCCGGATCGAAACGTTGGTCTCGGATGGCAAGGGTGATCCAACGTCGTTCGAGGTGCTCTTCGCTGCCCGACCCGACGTGTTCAACCACAACATCGAGACCGTCGCGCGCCTGCAACGAGCGGTGCGACCTTCGGCCGGATACGCCCGCAGTCTGGCGGTGCTGGCGCGGGCGAAAGCGGCGGGCGAACGGGAACAGCGCGTAAACCAGCCACGCCATC
>JBMTPW010000184.1:0-4421 GCA_049444115.1 Ilumatobacteraceae bacterium
CGCGGGCGATGGGCGGAAGGAAGCGGGCGCACTGTTCGGGGGTGCCGTATTCGATGAGGGTGGGGGCGAGCAAGTTCTCGCCCATGTGATTGGTGCGCGCCGGGGCCTGGGCCCGCACGTATTCCTCGGCCCAAATGATCTGCTGTGACACGGTGGCGCCGCGTCCGCCGTATTCGACGGGCCAGCCGAGACCGATCCAGCCAGCTCGACCCAACACCTTTTCCCATTCGACCCGGATGTCGAAACCGACGTCCTCGTCACCGGGTCCACCACGACCCTGGAGAGCGGCGAAGTCATCCACCACGTTGTCGTGCAGCCATTCACGCACCAGCCGACGGAAGGCGTCGTCGTCGGTGGGGAGGGGAGGAAGAGTGGTGGCGGTCCGAGTCATGGGTGGTCCAGCGAGTTCGTCCTTCGAAGGCTACTCGCAGGCCGGTTTCGCCTGCATTGACGGGCTATGACGCGGTTACGGTCGGCGGGATGGACTTCGCCGTTCCCCCGCACATCCAGCAGACCCTGGCCGCCCTCGACGACTTCATCGAGCGCGAGATCGAACCATTGCAGGCTCAGGACGACAACGAACGATTCTTCGACCACCGTCGGGAATGGGCCCGCACCGATTTCGACAACGGCGGGGTGCCGCGTCCGGAGTGGGAGGCCTTGTTGCGCGAGATGCGGCGACGCGCCGATGCGGCGGGGTGGTTGCGCCTGGCGCTACCGGCTGAATTCGGCGGTCGCGACGCCAGCAATCTGGAGATGGCCATCATCCGCGAGCACCTGGCGACGAAGGGTCTCGGTCTCTTCAACGATCTTCAGAACGAGTCGTCCGTGGTCGGCAATTTTCCGACGGTCCTGATGATCCGGGATTTCGGCACCGAGGAACAGAAGAAGGAATGGATGCCCGGATTCCTGGAGGGCACCAAGCGCTTGGCCTTCGGTCTCACCGAGCCGAATCACGGAAGTGACGCCACGTATCTGGAGACGACCGCGGTGCGAGATGGCGACGAATGGGTCATCAACGGGATGAAGCGGTGGAACAGCGGACTGCACCATGCCACTCACGACATCATCTTCGCTCGCACCTCCGGCGATCCCGGCAACCCGGTGGGCATCTCTGCGTTCCTCGTGCCGACCGATGCCCCAGGTTTCAACGTCGAATTCTTCTGGTGGACCTTCAACATGCCGACCGATCACGCCGAGGTCTCGATGAAAGACGTGCGGGTACCGGATACGGCCCTCTTCGGTCGACTGGACCATGGTCTCGATCTGGCACAGCACTTCGTCCATGAGAACCGGATCCGACAAGCGGCTTCGTCGCTCGGAGCGGCGCAGTACTGCATCAACGAGGCGGTGGCGTATGCGAACTCGCGTACGACCTGGGGCAAGAAGCTCTCGAGCAATCAGGGCATCCAGTTTCCGCTCATCGAACTGCATACCGAAGCGGCCATGTTGCGCCAGTTGATTCGCTATACGGCTTGGCTGATGGACTCCAAGGACGACGACGGCTCCCACACCGGATTCATGGAGTTCACCCATATGGTGGCCATGTGCAACTACCGGGCCAACCGCCTGGTGTGCGAAGCGGCCGACCGGGCCATGCAGACTTGCGGCGGTGTGGGCTACAGCCGCCACATGCCCTTCGAGCACATCTATCGTCACCACCGGCGCTACCGCATCACCGAGGGTGCCGAAGAGATCCAGATGCGCAAGGTTGGCCAGCACCTGTTCGGTTTCGGCCGTCGCTGACGCGGTTCGCCGACACCGAATCTTCGTTACCCTGCAGGTATGGCAACTCCGCGCGAAACCTCCGTCGACGTCAAACCCCGCAGCCGGGACGTCACCGATGGCATTCAGAAGGCCGCCTCCCGGGCCATGTTGCGGGCCGTCGGATTGACCGACGACGACTGGGACAAGCCGCAGGTCGGTGTGGCGTCCTCGTGGAACGAGATCACGCCGTGCAACATGTCGATCCGTCGACTCACGGCCGCGGCCAAGGAAGGCGTCCGATCCGCTGGAGGGGTGGCTCTCGAATTCGGCACCATCACGGTGAGCGACGGCATCTCCATGGGTCACGAAGGAATGCGAGCGTCCCTCGTGAGCCGCGAGATCATCTGCGACTCGGTGGAAGCGGTCATGCACGCCGAACGCCTGGACGGTTTGGTGGCCACCGGCGGCTGCGACAAGAGCATGCCGGGCATGATGATGGCGATTGCCCGTCTGAACCTGCCGGCGGTCTTCATCTACATCGGCTCGACCTTGCCGGGGTATCTGAACGTCAAGGCGCTCGACATCACATCGGTGTTCGAGGCCATCGGAGCGTGCGCGGCCGGCACCATCACCGAAGACGAACTGCACGCCATCGAACGCAATGCCTGCCCGGGCGAAGGGGCCTGCGGTGGCATGTTCACGGCCAACACCATGTCCTCGATCGGGGAAGCACTCGGATTGTCGTTACCTGGTTCGGCATCCCCGCCCGCAGTGGATCGTCGCCGGGAAGACGACGCTCGGCGAGCCGGGGAAGCCGTGGTGAACATGCTGCGGCTGGGGATCAGGCCACGCGACATCCTCACCCGCAAGGCTTTCGAAAATGCGATCGCCATCACCAACGCGCTCGGTGGCAGCACCAATGCGGTGCTGCACCTGCTGGCCATCGCGCATGAAGCCGGTGTAGCCCTCGAACTCGAGGACTTCAACCGCATTGCGGCGCGTGTTCCGCACATTGCCGATATGAAACCCGGTGGCAAGTTCCACATGACCGACCTGGATCGCGTCGGTGGGGTGCCGGTGGTGCTGAAGCATTTGCTCGATGCCGGCTTGTTGCACGGTGACGTTCTCACCTGTACCGGCAAGACGATGGCCGAGAACCTGGCCGAGATCGCGCCGCCTGGCCCCGACGGGGTGGTGGTGCATCCTCTGGAGGCACCCATCAATGCCGAAGGCGGAATCTTGGTGTTACGCGGGTCGTTGGCGCCGGCGGGAAGCGTCGTGAAGGTTGCTGGTCTGACTCCGGAGCAGCGTCGGTTCGAAGGTGTGGCGCGGGTCTTCGACGGCGAAGACGGAGCCATGAGCGCAATCATGGCCGGGGAGATCCAACCCCAGACCGTTCTGGTGATCCGCTACGAAGGTCCCAAGGGTGGTCCGGGAATGCGCGAGATGTTGGCCATCACTGGCGCCCTCAAGGGGGCTGGTCGCGGTCACGATTGCGCTCTCATCACCGATGGCCGCTTCAGCGGAGGTACCTGGGGTTTCTGCATCGGTCATGTGGCGCCCGAAGCGGTGGATGGTGGACCGATCGCCTTCGTGCGTGACGGCGACCGAATTCGGATCGACGTGTCCTCGATGAGTCTCGACCTGCTGGTGTCCGAGGGCGAACTGGCTGCGCGTCGCCAAGGATGGACGCCCAACCCACCTCGCTACACGAGTGGTGTGCTCGGCAAGTTCGCCCGTCTCGCCCAAGGTGCGGACAAGGGCGCCGTCACCAACCTGCTGTAGATCACGAAGAATCCTCAGCGGTCCTCCGCCGAGTCAGCGCCCAGCGGGCGATCGCTCGCCAGCCGTTGAGTCCGGCTCCGAGGAAGATGGTGGCCACGATGACGAAAGCCGTTGCCGTTCCGTCCTCGAAGGCGACCTTGCGGAGCACCATGCCGAGGGTCACCGTGCCCACCCAGACGCCGAGACCCCAGACCGGATCCACCGGAGAGCGGCGACGCAGGGAGAGGGACAGCACCAGCCACACGAGCACCAAGGCGACGAGGAACGGCGCGGCCACCTCCAGGACGCCGTTGGCGCTCGCGTCTTCGTCGTGATTGCGCCGACCGATGGCCACGAAGACGACCACCGTGAGCACATCGGCAACCGCCGACCACATGTAGTGCCGCAGCGATGCTCGGCGAGTCATGTTCGGCGATGTCATGACCGTTCCACCCGATGCACGGTGACGATGGCGTTGTAGTCCGGGATGCGACTGGCATCGTCGTTCAAGCCGGCATCGATCAGAACGTTGCCTTCGGGCCAGTGCACCTGTAGAGATCGACGCGGAAGGTCGGCGATCAGCACATGACCACGGTAGACACCCACCGGACTGCGTAGTTCCACGGCATCACGATCGGAAAGACCAAGTTCGCGGGCGTCGTCGGAGTCGATGTAGACGGCATCGCGAGATGCTCCGGTGAGAGGGTCGGTCTCGTTGAAGATCATGGAGTTGAACTGCTTGCCACGACGCGTACTCAAGAAGAACTGGTCAGGAGCAAGCTCCACCGGTCGTACGTCCAACGGCGTGAAACGAGCGCGACCACCGGGAAGCGGGAAATTGCCGTCTGCGCACAGATGGCGACCTCCGTATTGCACGGCATCGTGGACCTGGGACAGGTCTTCGATCCCGGCATACGCGGGGACGACGCGAGCGATTTCGGCGCGCAGGG
>JBMTPW010000185.1:0-4421 GCA_049444115.1 Ilumatobacteraceae bacterium
GTGGCAGGAAGCCGAACGCGAGGGCGTCCTGCCACTCGACGATCGCGGGGTCGAATTGTTCGGAGCCCGGTTCGCCGACCGGACCGTGCATCCGGCGTCCCGCACCTACGTGTATCGGCCGCCGATGTCTCCCTTGCCGGCGCAGGCCGCCGCCGCCATCGGAGGCCGAAGTTGGAATCTCGTGGCCCATCTGACCCGCACCGCCGGGCAGGATGGGGTGCTCTACGCCACCGGTACCGAGAACTCCGGATTGAGCATCTTCCTGCTCGGGGACCGGCTGATTTTCGATTACAACTGCTTCGGTGAGCACCACGTCGTGGAATCCTCGGTGCCGGTTCCCGTGGGTGCTGCAAGCGTCGGCGTGAACTTCCGGCGCGAAGGACGGGCCGGACGGGCCACTCTCGTCGTGAATGGGTCTGAGTGTGGAGAACTCACCGTTCCTTTCGCCATGCGGACCATGTCCAGTGTCGGGCCGAGTGTGGGCTACGACCACGGTTCACCGGTTTCGGACCTCTACCGGGAACGTCGCGACGGCTTTCCTTTCGCCGGAGTCCTCGATCGGGTCGAGATCACGTTGGTGGCACCTAGTCCTCAGGTGGAGGGGGAGATCCGCGCGACCGAGGAGCGGACCGCCTACGGCCGTCAGTAGAAGGCGCGGTTTGGGAAATAGTGGGAACGGTCCGCGTCATCTGGAGGGACCGAAGGGGTTCGCCGCTATCGACGAACTGATCGCTGCCGCACTTCGCGATGCACGGCTACTTGCGTTGTAATCAGCCGCGGCCTTCGTGGCCGGAGTTCTGGCACTCGCGCCCTCATTGCCTTGCGCAGTTCCGGTGGGGTGGGAACCTTCGAGGCCACGACTCGGGAACTCGAAACACCGATGTCGGGAATCGTGGAGACCCATCGTCCGTGCCGAGCCGTGACCAGTGCCGTCGGGCAATTGATTCCTCCGAAGCTGCCGCGCTCTGCGGGGATGAACGATTTCGACGGTCCTCGGTTCCATTCCGCAACCTGGCCAGAGGGTCTCTCGATGGAGGGAAAGCGGGCGGCCGTCATTCGCTTGGCTCCTGGAACTCGCACCCGGTGATACCCAGTGGTACCGATTCTTCTTGTTCCAGCGCGCCACCGGTATCGAAGCTTCGAACTTCCTGACGCCGTTGAAGGTCGACGGTCACCACGGTCGGGACAGTCATGAGGTGTGGAACGGTGATGCTCGATTCATCATGGGATGTGGCCACGGTGATCGGTTGGTACCGCAATGGCGCCGGGAGGGTGGCACAGAATCGACCTTTCAGTTTGCTCGAGTACTGGGAGTCGACCCGTCACCCTCGACCCGGTCGGTTCGAGGTCATCCGGGCGCGTGTCTCGTGATCGGCGAGCGGAATTGCGGGTCTACGATGGGGGACATCAAAACCTCATCCAGGATCCTCGGGCCTCACCCGACGTGATCGACTGCCTGGCCGCCGACCCCCTATGACCACTCGATCCTCTCCCTCTGACGAATGCCGTTTCGACGAGTCCGTGGTGCTCGTGACCGGGGCCGGTCGCAATTTGGGGCGCGAGTACGCCTTGGCCTTCGCCGAGCGGGGAGCAAAGGTGATCGTCAACGATCTCGGTGTCGGACTCTCCGATACGGATGGTCGGGCCGATGCTCCATCGATCAATCCGGCCGACGAGGTCGTGGAGTTCATCAGGTCCACCGGCGGTGAAGCCGTGGCGAACCACGCGTCCGTGGCCACTCCGGAGGGTGGTCGCTCCATGGTCGAATGCGCCCTCGACTCCTACGGGCGTCTCGACGTGGTGGTCAACAACGCCGGCCAGGTGCGCATGGCACCTTTCGACGAAATTCCCGAGGGCAGTATCGACGCCTTGATCGATACGCAGTTGCGCGGCGTGCTGAACGTCAGTCGTCCGGCCTGGTCGTGGATGAAGGGCCACGGTGGGGGGCGGTTCGTGAACGTTTCGTCCGGGGCGGCTTTCGGCGGGGTGCCGAACGGAGCGGCCTACGCCATGGCCAAGATGGGGGTCATCGGGTTGACCCGGGGAATGGCCAGTGAGGGTGCTTCCCTTGGAATCGTCACCAATGTGGTGGTTCCCTACGCCAAGACCCGGCCCGGCACCGCATTCGGTCCGATTCCGTGGTCGGAGGAACTCGGTGCCTGGTTGAGTCCCCATCTGGTGGCACCTTTGGTGGTGTGGCTGGGACATCGGAGTTGTCCGCTCAACGGCGAGACATTGTGTGTCGGAGCGGGTTGGCAAGGGGCTGTCCACATCGGGCTTTCCGATGGGTGGGCCGATCGACAACTCACTCCCGAAGGAATCGCCGACCATCTCGGCGAGATCATGGACTCTCCGACGACACCATTGACGGCGTTCACGTCGTCAGCGGTCCGACGCATGATGAGCGGATTCCGTCATGCTGGATCCAGGGGGCCCGAATCCGGCGAGTCGGGGGGTGCAGGACGATGATCGACCGCGTGCAGATGAACGAACTCGGCTTCTACACCCTGCCCGGAGCACCGCGCTCACCGCGCGATCTGATCGACGAAGTGCGCTCGGCCGAAGCTCTCGGTATCGGCGCCTGCTTCATCTCCGAACGCTTCAACATCAAGGAGGCAGTGACGCTCTCGGGCGCAGTGGGAGCCGTCTCGGAATCAATCGGCATCGCCACTGCTGCCACCAACCACAACACGCGTCATCCCCTGGTCACGGCTTCATATGCCACCACCATGCATCGCCTCACCGGTGGACGCTTCTGCCTGGGCATCGGCCGGGGTATCGCACCCATGTTCTCGGCGTATGGCATTCCCGCCATCACCACGGCCCAGATGGAGGATTTCGCCCAGGTCATGCGCCGTCTGTTTCGGGGTGAGGTGATCATCGGTCATGAGGGGCCGATCGGCAAGTATCCGGTGCTGGCCCTGGACCCCACCTTCGATGAGTCGATACCCCTTGGAATCACGGCCTTCGGTCCGAACACTCTCGAACTGGCTGGTCGGGCATTCGATTGCGTGATCCTGCACACGTTCTTCACCGACGAGACCACCAAACGCTGTGTCGACACGGTGAAGGCGGCTGCAGAACGCGCCGGTCGCGATCCGGCGCAGGTACGCGTCTGGTCCTGTTTCGCCACCATCGGTGATCACATCGATCCGGCAATTCGTCTCAAGAAGACCGTCGGGCGCCTGGCCACCTATCTGCAGGCCTACGGCGATCTGATGGTGACCACCAACCGATGGGATCCCGAGGTTCTGCGTCGGTTCCGAGCCGACGAGTTCGTGCGTTCGTTCCGCGGAGCTCTCGATGCCACCGCCTCCACGGCCCAATTGGAGCACGTCGCCACGCTGATTCCTGAGGAATGGCTGGCTCCATCGGCAATCGGATCACCGTCGGCTTGCGTGGATGCGGTGCGAGCCCAATTCGATCTCGGGGTCGATGGAGTCATCCTGCACGGCGCCAGTCCCACGGATCTGGCTCCCATCGTCGAGGAGTATCGCCGAACCCGTCCGGCTGGTCGCTTCGATCATCTCGTCGCCAATCCAGGAGGTTGAGATGCCCAACTGTCGCTCAGGTGATCTGGAGATCTACTTCGAGACCTTTGGCAGCCCCGGACGACCGACCCTGATTCTGATCAACGGCCTCGGCAACCAGTGCATCCATTACCGCACCGGACTGTGCCGGAGTTTCGTGGAGGCCGGATTTCACGTTGTGCGGTTCGACAATCGTGATGTCGGACTGTCGAGTGATGGTCCGGAGGGATACGGACTCGCCGACATGGCTGGTGACGCCGTATCCGTCCTGGACCACTTGGACATCGAACGAGCGCACGTCTTCGGGGTTTCCCTCGGCGGGATGATCGCCCAAACGGTGGCCATCGAACATCCCCAGCGCGTGGCCAGTTTGATTTCGGTGATGTCCACCACGGGTGACCCCGATGTGGGTCGGCCCACCGATGCGGCCAAGGCGCTCTTGTTGACGCCGGGGGCGACCGATCGAGATGGAGCCATCGCCGCCCACCTGGCTGGTCAACGTGTATGGGGGAGTCCCGGCTACGTGGACGAGGACTTGCAGGCGCGTATCGCCGGCGAAGCATTCGACCGAGCATGCCGACCAGCTGGAGTGGCCCGGCAATACCACGCGGCCCGGCGCGACGGCAGCCGTTCGGAGCGCTTGACACGACTGACCGTGCCGACGCTGGTCCTGCACGGAACGGCCGATACCTTGATCGATCCTTCTGGAGGGCGACGAACCGCTGCAGTCGTGCCCGGGGCGAGACTGTCCCTCATCGAGGGGATGGGGCACGACTATCCGGAGTACTTCTGGCCGCGGCTGGTGAGCGAGACCGCAGGCCACGCTCTAGGCTCGACTCTCGATGACGGACACCAAGACACCTGAGGCAGGGAATCCGGGAGCCGGACCAA
>JBMTPW010000186.1:0-4352 GCA_049444115.1 Ilumatobacteraceae bacterium
CAACGAACGACTGAAGCGATACGGCCGTCACTGGTGCTGGCAGTCACCCGGATCGCCGGCGACACCGGGATCACGGACCTGGGCCACTGCGGCCCACAGATCCGTAGCGCTCACGGGACCCAGGAAGTGGCGCACGACCACGCCATCGCGGTCACAGACCAACAGTGTCGGTACCGCATCGACGGCATACCGCTCGTGCATGTTCCGCTGTTCGGCGTAGTCGGCACGGCGAACGGCCACGTGACGACTCTCCAGCGCTCGGGCCTTGTCCCAGACATCGGCGCAAACATGGCAGGACGACGACGTGAAGACCACCACCAGCCACTCACTGATCTCATCGGGCCCGGAAACGAAGTCCCGGCGATCGATTTGGGTGGGAACGGTGAACGTCCTCTGGGTGGGTGCATCGTGCTTCCGACCGCGTCGCGTCACCATTGCCACTGCGATCACCACCGCGGCAATGGACAGAGCCACTACGAGGTTGGTCATCGCGCCTTCATTCGGGAAGGGCCCACGAACCGCTGCGACCACGGAGCGTGGCATTGCGCTCGAGGCGGCGCTCCACCAGGACGAGTTGATCGCTGACGACTTCCAACGGCCGACTGCGCAGTACCTCGTCCACGAGATCGAGGACCAGGATTCCATTGGCGGCGAGAGGCAGGTTCGACAGACCCGGCACCGGTTCACTGCCACCGGGACCAAGAGAGGACACGGTCACCGTCCCGGCGGTTCCCGTGGTGTTGAGCACCACCAAGGCGTCTTCGAGAGCCAGGTTGGAACTGACCGGAATCACCCAGCGTGCGGACTGATATCCACGCTGCAGGCCGATCAAGGCCGTGGTGGCCACGGTGTTCTCCACCGAGCGGGTGAGGATTCGCTCCACGACGATGGATTCGCCGTCGCGGCTCGACACGAGAACGCCGTGGCGTCCGTCGGGCATTCCTGCGACGTTGGCCATGTCGAAGACGACGACTTCCCCGGGGGGAATGGTGACGGTCGTGGCAGGTACCGGTGGAGCCGCCGGATCCAGTCCGAGGACCACGATGTCGGCAGTGGTCTGAACGTCCGTGGGGTTGAGAATCATGTAGTCCTCGGTGATTCCCGCACCTTTTTCCCCATCGGCGAACCACCATTGATCCGACGGGGACGGAGCCCCAAGGGACATGACATGCCCGAGTCGACCAGTACCGAGATAGTGCTGGTACTTGGCCGCCACGATTCGCCCAGCAGTGGCGCGCACCGAGATGGCAGCGATCGATTCGTCCCGGAATCCACTGGTCGAGATGTTGAGCACGCGCAGCGAACGTGCCGGAACCACGAATCCCTGCAGATTCGACGGAGACCGCGGGCCGTTCTGCGTGGCCACATCCACGTTCACGATCGCTGCGGACAGGTAGGGGTTGGAGATGAGGATGCGGAAGTCCGAGGACGATGCCGTGAACCCGTCAGGGAAGTACCACTCCGCCGAAGTCTGATTGGCGCACGGTGCCACGGCAGCCCCAGCAGGATGCAAGGCCCGCTGTTCGACACTGGCCAGAGGTTCGTTCAATTCCACGAATGCGCTGGCGAAGGGAGCAGTGACCTTGGCATCCACGTCGTAGACCAACGTCGCTCGCGGCGCAACGGTGACGACCTCGGCGATCGGACCTTGTTCGGCGGTGAGGATCGTGACCAGACCCGTCACCGGGGATTCCGTGGGATTGGAGATGATCAGTTCTCCACCGTATTCACCTTCGTTGCTGACCCCGAGTGCGGAGGTTCCCCCACAGAACCACGGAGCGGAAATGACGTTGTCGCGCCCGTCGAGCGATGGTGTACCCGGGCGGAACGAGGACGAGAAGGACGTGCCGACCGCTGGATCGGCATTGCGCGACACCGCCAGACTCACTGCCGCCGCGGCAATCAGCAATGCGGCATAGAGACCTCGCCGCATCATGACGCGACCTCGGCGTTCAACACCGATCCGCCGATGATGCGGCGAGCCCGCCGACGCACGACGACTGGAACCAGAAGCACCGCCAGCCAAAGTCCTCCCTGGACGACGACCCAGAGATAGCGCAGGAAGGACGTCGAATACTCCAACTTGCCGCGAGTGGCTGCACCCACGTCGAAAGACATGACCGACCCGAAAGAAGGCTGGGCGTCCACGCGACCGGCATCGGTCGACAATGTCCACCGGCCGTCGAACGGCACGCCCCAGTGCAGACGACCTTGCGGAATGTCGCTCACCGGTTGACGCGCTGCTCCGGTGCCTTCGAGGAGGGGAAGCGATCCGGAGAGCTCCGCCGACACCAGAGCGGTTTCCCCGCCGGCCGAACTCGAGGCCACGGCCGACGGACTGAGAATCGCCGCCTGCGGAATCCACTGGGTGTTCTCGAAAATGGCCATACTCGGCGGGCTGTACACCTTCTGCAGGTCCAGTTGCTCGCCGAGCGAATCCAAGAGTCCGGTGGGTTCGGGAAGAGGCGAAGCACTGGTCGAACGCACCCGATCCACGAGTGGCACCACGATGTAGCGGACACCGAGAGGAGCCATGAGACGACCCACGCGCAACGTGGTGTGGTCGGCGATGGCATGAAGCAGCGGCCGGACGTATCGATCGACATCTTCGGGACGCGGCGTCCAACGATCGAGCAAAGTGGCCTCGGAGTTGGACAGCAACGAGAATGCCAAGCCATCCCCATAGGCATGGGCACCCGACAGGGTCATCCGGGCGTCGCCGAGAACCAGGGTGCGATGGTCGCCACCGCTACGTCCGCCCAGGAGTTCGGTCAATTGTGCATGGAGCGAGGTCGACGGCTGACCCCATCGGCCGTCGATGGCCACCGCAGCTGCGGGAACGAGCCCGACGGTAATCACCGCCAACGACAACAACGCGGCCGGTTGACGCCAGCCGAAACGGCCGCCGCGCACGTCGATACCCAGCGACATCACCGTGAGGGCCACACCGAGGGCCACACCACAGGCGACCGGAACGAGGAGCACCCCGGCATCGGGAAGAGGAAATGGCAGACGCCCCGAATCCTTCAGTGCCGTCACCGTGAGACCACCGAGAACGAGAATCGCCGCCCGAGCCGCCCACAAGAACCGCGAGTGACGGGCGATCAAGGGAACGATCAACAACGGGATGTAGAGAACGAGGATCAAACCGCCGAGAACGGACGGGCCGACTCCGAAACGCAGGATGCCCCACCATCCCAGTTCCGACGACTCCCGCTGCGGGACCCCGGCCACGAGATGCCAGATATCTCCACTGAAGAATCGCGATGTCCACGGCAGGTTCAGCACGAGAGCCACTGCCAGGGCCGTGGCGGTGGCGGCTACACCGAGAGCGGCGGCCCGCACCGATCCCCCCGCCACCGCGGACGCCAGGAGCCAGAGCAAAGCACAGAAGAGCACCATCACGGCTACCGACGGAGCGAAGGCCACCGCCAGGGCCATGATGACCGACAGGCGACCCACTTGGACGAGCCTCTGCTCGGGACTGGAATGCCGCACGACGTCTCGCCGTACATCGCTGCGTACGGGTCCTCCGATTCCTCCGAAGGAGCGGATGAGATGCAATGCCCACGGCAGCACTGCGTATGCCACGAGCGCCTGATGCCGCCCAGAGGCGACTGCGGCATAGGGCAACGGGATGGCGGCGTAGGTCAGCAACCCCGCAAGGCGGGCGCGCTCCTCGTGGATCACACTGCACAGGCGGGTCATTCCCCACCACCCGAGTGGAATCAACCCGACGGTCAGCAAAGTTTGCAGCAGACCGAATTTGCCGAGGAAGACCACCCCGAGCACGGCGATGATCGCCTGCGCTGTCGGATGGGCAGCGGTTCCTCCGAGATCGGCATCCCACCAGCCACTCAGGTACGAAACAATGAGGTCGCGACGGGAACCCGGCATCGGCAGGAATTCTCCGACCGCGTGCAGTCCCCCGCCGATGATCGCCCTTCCACCCAGAACGAAGAGCAAGGCCAACACCGACCACACCAACACCGGTCGATAGCTCCTCGGCCCACCCACATCGCCGGTCTCGTCACCCGTCCCGTCGTCGAAGACCGGCCGGGCCTCCGCGGCCCGGTCCAGGTGTTGCACGATGTTCGCGCTGGGGGGCGTCATCCGGCAGGCGAGCCTGCGCGCGGGCGGTGACCGGGCAACCTAGGAAAGCAAAAAGGCCGCGGGCGGAGGCCTTGAGCCCCCGGCGCCGCGGCCCCTTCCGGGCGGGACGAAAGCCTCAATAATCGTTGAACGTCAGCAGGCCCCAGAAGAGCGAGACCTTGCGGCCCGAGGGACCGTTCTTGCCGATGAGCTTCGTGGTGTCGGTGTTCACCGTGGCCGGCGTGACCGGCTGGAAGGAA
>JBMTPW010000187.1:0-4330 GCA_049444115.1 Ilumatobacteraceae bacterium
AGCGGGTGCTCGGGCGCCAGCACCATGAAGGTCGCGCCGAACAGGGTGTCGGGCCTGGTGGTGAACACCTCGATCGGCCCCGCGTGCGAGCCGAACGTGACGTGGGCGCCGGTGCTGCGGCCGATCCAGTTGCGTTGCATCAACTTGATCGGTTCGGGCCAGTCGAGACGGTCCAGGTCGGCCAACAGGCGCTCCGCATAGGCGGTGATACGCATCATCCACTGCCGCATCGACTTCTTGAACACGGGGTAATTGCCGATATCGCTGCGGCCATCGGCGGTGACTTCCTCGTTGGCCAAAATGGTCCCGAGACCCGGACACCAATTGACCGGCGCTTCGGACAGGTACGCCAATCGCCGCGAGTCGATGGCGGCATGTTTCTCCGAATCGGACAGGACCTTCCAGGGTCGTCCATCAGGAGTCGACAAACGTGCAGAGGCATAGTCCTCGATCAGTTCGGCGATCGGGCGCGCCCTTCCCTGTTCATCGTCGTACCAACTGTCGAAAATCTGCAGGAAGATCCACTGCGTCCAGCGGTAGAACTCCTCATCGGTGGTGCTGATGCTGCGGCGCATGTCGTGACCCAGTCCGAGGCGACGCAACTGCCGACGCATGGTGGCCACGTTGGATTCGGTGTTCACCCGGGGATGGATGCCGGTGGCGATGGCGTGCTGTTCGGCCGGAAGGCCGAAGCTGTCGTAGCCCAGTGTGTGCAGCACGTTGAATCCGGTCATGCGTTTGAAGCGGGAGTAGACGTCGGTAGCGATGTATCCCAATGGGTGGCCGACGTGCAGTCCGGCTCCACTCGGATAGGGGAACATGTCCATGACGAACAACTTGGGGCGCCCGGCCACCTTGTCGGGCTCGGCCAATGGTCCAGCGGGATTCGGGGCCTCGAAGGTTCCTTCACGTTCCCAGCGGTCCTGCCAGCGCTGTTCGATGTCCCGAGCGAGTGCGGCCGTGTAGCGCAGGGCCGGAATGTCGTCGACGGGCGAAGAAGCCATTCGACCAGGGTAACGGCTGGAGCCCGGTGGTCGTCCACCATCGGAGTGGGTGCGCCCGGTGACGGCCCACTAGGTTCTCCGCTGCTGAAGTCTCTCGGATTCGTCATGGCCGCACACCTCCTTCGTCCCGCTCCATCACTTCGACGATGTTCGTTTCCACGAGGTTCACGCTGATGTCGTCGGTCGTGGAAAGGTTGGAGGCCGCGGCGGTTACGGGAACCGGAGTGCGGTTCGTCGGTCACAGTGTGATGCCCGTCGACGGTCCGGCATTCGTGTCCTGGGCGCAGATCCATGACGAAGCCCGCCGTATCGGCGCTGCGCTGCAAGCGCGGGGTATCGAGCCGGGGCAGCACGTGGCTCTGCTCGGGCCCACCAGTCGGGGATTGATGACCGCCATTCGCGGGTGCTGGTTGGCCGGTGCAGCCAGCATGGTCTTGCCCCTCCCCATGCGCATGGCGTCGCTCGAAGCGTTCGTCGAGGGAACCAGAGTGCGCATCCATCATGGCGAAGCCCGACTCACGATCATCGACGATCAACTTGCCGATTTCTATCGACCGGCCCCCGGCGATCCGCCGACCATCACACTGTCGGAGTTGTTGGCGGACAGTCTCGGATTCCCGGCCGATCGCCTGGAGCTTCCACCGGTCGATCCCGAGCGGCTGGTCATTCTGCAGTACACGAGTGGCTCGACATCGGAACCCAAGGGAGTCATGATTCCCGAGCGGGTACTGCTCGCCAACGTGGACGCCTGCTGTGAGGCGGCTCAATTGGGACCGGGCGAGGTCATGGTGTCGTGGCTTCCGCTGTATCACGACATGGGACTGGTCGGCTTCCTATCCGTTCCAATGTTGACCGGTGTCGACCTGGTGCAAGCCGCACCACAGGACTTCATGGCTCATCCGGGGCAGTGGATGCAGTGGATCAGCGACCATCGTGGCACGGCGACTGCCGGGCCGAACTTCGCCTGGGTGCTGGCGACGCGAGCCTTGAAGCGAATGAAGGATCTCGATCTCTCCTCGTTGACCTTGGCGCTGTCGGGTGCCGAACCAGTGGATCCGGCCGCCGTGGAAGCGTTCGTCGAGGCGGCAAGTCCGTTCGGTTTCTCGGCTGGCAGCATCTTTCCGGCATTCGGGATGGCCGAAGTCGCCATCGGAGGAGCCTTTCCACCTCGGCATCGCGGTCTCGTGTGCGACAACGTCGATCGCATCGTGCTGGAGCGCGAGAAGATCGCCAAGCCCATCGATGCCGATGTCGGCCCCGATGACCTGTCTCTGCAAGGTGTCGGACGCGATGACGAAATTGCCGTTCGTCGCCTGCCGCTTCTCGGACGAGCCGTCCCCGGACTCGAGATGAAAGTGGTCGATCCGGCAACGCGCGAGGTGCTTCCGGATCGCCATGTCGGAGAGTTGCTCCTGAAGGGTTCGAGCGTCACTCCTGGCTACTTCAAACGACCCGATGCCACCCGGGAGATGTTCCACGATGGTTGGCTCTGCACCGGTGATCTCGCCTATCTCCTGGATGGCGAGTTGGTCATCTGTGGTCGGATCAAGGACGTGATCATCGTCGGGGGACGCAATGTCTTTCCCGAGGACATCGAACGTGCCGTCGGGCGCCTCGACGGAGTGCGAGCCGGCAACGTGATCGCCTTCGGAGTGGAGGGATACAAGGGCAAGGAAACCGTCGTCGTGGTGGCCGAGGTCAAGTCCGACGAACTCGGTTCGGTGCGTCAATCGGTTCACTCAGCGGCTCTCGAAGTATCGGGTCTCCCACCGCGGGACGTGATGTTGGTTCGACCCGGCACGCTGCCCAAGACCAGCAGTGGCAAACTGCAACGCGCCCGCTGTCGAGAGCTCTACCTGGCCGGGGAATTGGAGATCGTCGGAGGCTGAGCGGCGCGGGCCCTGAGGGCGAGGTCGGCCCAGTCGAGGGACAGGATGGATCGGCGCTCGCGGTCCAGGTGAACGTGATCGGTCGGGCGGCTCACGACGAGCGACCAGAGCAAGCCGAGGACGGTCAACGGAACGATCATCCGGCGCTGGTGATCGCGCCGAGGTTCGGCGCGGTGCGATGGTGTGTGCACGACGTTCGTTCCGCTCACGGGTGGGCCTCCTCGTCGAGGCAGTTGTAATCGGTCACGACCCGGCGCGACAGGGGTTGGAGAGGATCTTGTCGAAAGAGACTCAGGCTGCACGCAAGGCCGAGAGAACCTTGCTCCACCGTTCCGGATCGCTCTTGTACGGGGCGTAGAAGGAGATGCGTTGAATCACGTCTCCGTATCGCTTGGTCAATTCCGGGGCGATGTGTTCGGGTTCGCCCACGACGGCAAAGGTTTCGAGAACCTCATCGGTGATCAGGGAGCCCATCTCCACCCACTTGCCCTGTTTGGACAACGTGTTCAAACGGTCCTGCAAATCGCCCCAACCGTGGAGGTCGAGCACCGGACGGTAGGCCGGGGTGGATCCATAGAAGGCGATCTGTTGGCGGGTCCCAGCAGCAGCCTGTTGCAACTCTTCGGCGGTGTTGCCGGTGACGACGAAGCTCGGTCCCACGATCTCGAATCCGTCCATGGTCTTGCCGGCCTTGGCGCGACCGCGTTCGAGAGCCGGAATGGTGACGTCGCGCAGGTATTTCTCAGTGGTGAATCCGTGACAGATGAATCCATCGCATACCTCGCCGGCAACTTCGGTCATCAGTTCGCCGACACCGGCGAGGAAGATCTTCGGCGGTCCGAAACCGGCGAGGTCGGCGGCAGGCGGCGTGAAGAACGGGGTCATCAAGGTATGCGTGTAGAACTCGCCGCGGAAGTCGAGTGGGGTTCCGGTCAACCAGGTGTCCCAGATGGCCCGAATGGCCAGGACCATTTCGCGCATCCGCGCCGCAGGTTTGCTCCAGGGCATGCTGAAGCGCTTGGTGATGTGCGGCTTGATCTGGCTTCCGAGTCCCAGCACGAAACGACCTCGGGAGTAGGCCTGCAGATCCCAGGCCGTGTTGGCCAGCGTCATCGGGCTGCGCGCGAAGGCCACAGCGATCGATGTACCGAGTTCGATCTTCTCGGTGTGCTCCGCAGCCAGCAAGAGGGGAAGGAACGGATCATGGTTCGTCTCTGCGGTCCAGGCTCCCGAATACCCGGCGGCTTCGACTTCCGTGGCCGAGGCCACGGTGCTGCGCAGATCGATGCTGATTCCTCCGTCGACTTTCATGTTCCTTCACCTTTCATGGTCGATTCCTGTTTCAGAGTTCGGGATTGGAGTCGCGCAGGAATGCCTCCAATTCGGCGGCCAGCTCGTCGGCCGACGGGAGATCGCTCTCGCTGATCGGAGCAATCG
>JBMTPW010000188.1:0-4302 GCA_049444115.1 Ilumatobacteraceae bacterium
GCTCGCATCCGCAGGGTGTTGCAGAGCGATGTCCTGCAGGAATCGACGCTGCCATCACTGCCGGCCCGACTTCGATCGTGGATCACGACTCACCCCGGTTGGTGGGCCAAGGCCACTCACGGCGATCGGACCGACATCGACGTGGTCCTGGAAGCGGTCGGCACCGATCCACAGGCCGCCGGAATCCTGGCCGACAGAACCGAATTCGTGGCTCCGCTCCTTTACGGAACCCACGACACCGCCGCCGTCCGCCGGTTCTGGATGATGGTCACCGATCCATCCACCACGGCGCCCGAGGTTGCCGGACGACGAATTCGAGCCGTACTCGAAGCGGTCTTCGGCGACCACGACTGGAGTCAGCGTCCTTCGCCGACGTCCATCGATGCCGTCGAACGACGCCGGATCGAGACCGCCGTTCGCGACATGCTGGGAGCCATTGTTGCTCCGTGGCAATTCGCCTTCACCGGACGCGCCGCGCTGTGGTCATGGTCGACCGAGATCGGCGTCGAATGGCTGCGGCGGGTCAGCGAGTCGGCTCGCGCTGCCGCCGATCTCTCCCGGGGTCTGGGACCGGCAGTCATCGACGCGCTCAGCAACCTTCCCGCGGATTCACTCGAACGACGACGTGTCATCGACGACGTCGCCGTCGGCATCGGCGCGTCACTGAAGATCCTCGAGGACGCCGGGATCGACGACACCGGCCGCGATGAGTCCTCGTGGCACACCTTCGATCATCTGGTGGAGCTCGTTCCCATGAACGCCCCCTGGCCGGTGTCGATCCTCGTCGACCGCGGCGCATCCTGGTTGGACGATCGACTCGCCACCCGACCCACGAACGTCGATCACGACGTCGCCCTCACCGGCCATCAGGTCCTGGCCGGACTGGCCGTGCTCACCGTATGGCGTTCGTACTGGTCGCATCCGAGCCGGGTCCGCAGTCCCGCAGAACAGGATCGCGAACTCCGGCACACGTACGACGCCATCGACTCGCCATCGGCCCGCGGCCGCATCATCGCATCCGAACGATGACTTGCGTCAACCGGCGATCTCCACGGTGGTCGACAACCGGGTCACGGTGGAGGCATCCACCTGCACGATGATCTCCATGGTCCACGGCCCGCCAGTGAGCAAGGACACCGACCCGGTGAAGTGATTGGGGCCGAGGACTTCCACGGGAACCTCGAGAGGCGGCACATCGGATTCGGCCCGACTGAACCGGATGGTGACGTCGTCCACTGGCGAAAGGACTCCGGACGGAGTCTGGACCGTGAGGTGGGTTTCGTTCAGTCCGACCCGACCAGGGGTGACCGTCACATTGACGATCGTCGTGCCTTCCACCAGTGATGCCGTGAACACCGCCGGCTCGGCCACCACACGCGGTGGATTGGCCACCAGCGCCGCCGTCGAACCCAGGATGCCGACCACGACCAAGGCCTCGACCACCACGAGCCGGCGGATCGATCCTCCGAGGGAATTGACGACCATCCACCGGGCAATCCCTCCGATGGTCACTGCGGCGATGACGAAGGCAGTCTTCACGACCAACGCTCGCCCCCAGGCCGACTCGGTCAGGTCGTCCCAGGACGGAATGAGGTGCCAGGTCTGCCACAGACCCGTGAACACTGCGATCGGGACCGCCGCGGTTGCCACCCGCGAGAATCGACCGGCGAGGTCCGTGGCGTCGTCGGCGTCCGTCGGTCGCGACAACGCCAACACCAGCAATCCGCCCACCCAGACGACCACCGCCGACAGATGCACTGCGTCCACGCCCACGGCCACTCCGGCCAACGAGGACGAGCTCGGATGCCCGGCCACTGACATGGTCACGATGATTCCTGCTCCCACGAGAGCGGCACTCGATCGCCACCAGGTGGTGGACGTCCTCCCCGCCGACCGGCGCGCCAGTTCCAGAAGTCCGACCACGACGAACAAGAGAACGATCCGGGCCACGAGGGCACGCCCATGCCGGGTCGACCACATGTCGCTCCAGAGTTCGGTGTCGACGACTCCGCTCCACGATCCTCCGACGGCGTAGGGCCCCTGGGTGAGGAAATGCACTGCCGTGCCAACGGTTGCCAACATCCAGCCCGTGATCACCACGACCCGCAACGACCGCACGCTGCGTCCTGCTCCGATGGCCATGACCACGGTGCCGAGGAGCGCGCACAATCCGAAGAAGACCGCCAGTCGGGCTCCGTAACGCACCGCACCCAACCCCGACGGGGCCTCTCGATCGGCGGCCACACCGGCCAGAACATCGGCGATGACCTCATCACTCGCGATTCCATCGGTGCCGATCAGGAACGAAAAGGCTCCCTCGGCCACATGGCCATCGGCCGAGAGGACCCGCCACGCCACCACGTACTGACCCGACTCCAATTCCGGCAGATCGCTGGCGACCACCCGCGCCGGGTCGGCGTCATCGATCTCGGCCTTGCCGATATCGACCCGAATCCCGGTCTCGGCGAACAATTCGATGGAGCCTTCGATGGTGGTGACCGGCTCGGTGAAATCGAGAGCGATCTCCTCGGGCGCCGATTCGAGGACCGCCGATGCCGCCGGGCTCGAATTCACCAGATCCGCATGGGCCAACGCCGGTGCCGCAGCACCCTGCACCCCGGCGACGGTCAGAAAGACGGCGAGGGCAGCCCGTCGAAGTCGTATCGGCCGAGAAGCCACGCCAAACGGTACCGCGGTGACGCGACGCGCACCGCATCTGGCAGATCGGTCAGTCCCATCGGCCGACGCGCCTTGTATTGCATGGTGAGCACGACCACGTCATGACGGATGTAATCCTCCGACCAGAGATCGATTCCCCGCGGATCGATCTCGCTCCTCCGATCCCCCAATTCGACGAGGCCAAGATCACCGGTGTGCACCTCGACTTCACGCCAACGCCGCAAAGGGATCTCGGTGATCGGAACCAGAACACTCGTCAGGGTGCGACCGTGTCCTTCCCAGGCGCGCTGGGCACCCGCCCAGCTCGCCTCCAGGGCGTAGATGCTTCGCCGCAGACGCTCACAATGCTCCGTCGCCGCGAGACCGGCATCGGCGGCGATGTCGCGGGCACGACCCTCGCTCCCTCCCGGATATTGATCGACGGTCTCGCCGCTTTCGGCTGCGGCGAAGAGACGCACGAAACTCTCGGCATTGTGCACGAGATGGGCGAGCACGTGCCCGACCGTCCACTCGGGCAACAGCGATGGGCGTCGCACCATTTCGTCGGTCAATCCCGGTCCGCCCACCGGTTGGAGCATCGCCAACAGTCGTTGGTGGGCCGTAGCCGCACCTTCGACGTGACGATCGACGACGCCCATGAAAGGACCGTAGCGCGCCCGCTCAAGCCAGAGGAGTGGTACGACGGGGCACGATCACCACGGTGCCGTCGTCGTCGCGATGCACGTGTACCGATACTCCGTAGAACTCCGACAAGGTTTCGGCGCGCAGGACGTCCTCGGCCGGACCGCTGGCCACGCAGTGACCGTGATGCAAGAGTGCCAATCGATCGCTGTAGAGACCAGCGAGGGTCAGGTCATGCATGGCCGACACGATGGTCAGACCATGATCTCTCCGCAGAGCGTCCAGGAGTTCGAGGGCATATTGCTGGTGTCCGATGTCGAGCGCGCTGGTCGGTTCGTCGAGCAGCATGATCGGAGCCTCCTGGACCAGGGCCCGGGCGATGACCACCCGCTGACGTTCGCCTCCCGACATCGTTCCCAACCGCCGCGTGGCGTAGGAGCGCAGTTCCAAACGGCGCAGCACATCATCGGCGATGGTTCTGTCGTGGTGGGATTCCTGCCCGAAATAGGACACGTACGGATTTCGTCCGAGAAGCACGTATTCCTCCACCGTCATCTCCTCGGGCATGAATGGCGACTGCGGGATGTGGGCCACGAGAGCAGCTCGGCGCCGTGCCGGTCGCAGATGCAGTGGAGTTCCGTCCACGCTGATGACGCCGGAATGCGGGATCAAACCGGCCACGGATCGCAGCAGCGATGACTTGCCGGCACCGTTCGGACCGATGAGACACAACCACTCTCCTGGTTTCACCGATTCAGTGAACGAATCCACGGCACAGGAGGAGCCATAGTGGACCGAGACGCAGTCGAAGGTCAATGAACTCATGTCGTTTCCCTTTGTCGTGAACGAAGAACGATGATGAAGAACGGTGCGCCCAGAAAGGCCGTCACCACACCAATGGGTGTTTCCGCCGGATCGGACAACATGCGGCCCGGAATGTCGGCGATGATGAGGAACGCCGCTCCGAACAAGACCGTGAGGGGCAGCAATCGTCGATAACTG
>JBMTPW010000189.1:0-4281 GCA_049444115.1 Ilumatobacteraceae bacterium
GCGATCAGTTCCTCCAGTGTCTGATCCAATGAGTGTCCGTGGATTCGGCGGGCCACCTTGCAGATGTTCTTGACCAGATCGGCCGAACGTTCGATGTCACCAGCCATCTTCAAGATGGCCACGGCATGTCGTAATTCCCCGGCAACGGGCGCATGGAGGGCCATGAAGGAAAAACACCGCTCTTCGAGAGTCAGCGTGCGGTCGTCGATTTCGTCGTCGGAGAGGATCTGGTACTCGGCTCCCTCGACATCTCGATCGAGAAGCACTTGCGTGGCCCGAGGGACGCTGGCGATCAGGGTTTCTCCGAGAGCAAGAACCTCGGATCGCAGACTGAGGATCTCATCGTGGGCAGCGCGATTCATGACCAGGACCTCCTCTTTGCATTCACGTCGGTATCAACGCCCTTCACCGGAATCGGTCTCTGCGGGTTCTGTCCTGATCACCGGGATGCCGCCGAGCGGGGTCGGATCGCCGAGCACGCGCTCCCGATGGCGAGCCGCCCCGAGATGCTCGGGCAGCCATCCGGACACCTGGAATCGCACCTTCTCGCCGATGTTCACGGCGTGGTCGCCGATGCGCTCGTAGAACCTGGCCACCACGGCCAATTGGATGGCCACCTGCAGGTCGATGCGCCCGCCGGCGTGGGATTCGAAGATGGCTTGGATGAACTGGCGCTGCAGATCGTCGAGGAAGGAGTCCATGTCGTCGATCGCTGCGGCGCGAGGAGCATCTCCGGTGTGATAGGCGCTGGTGGCCTCACTGAAGAGATGGCGCGCCTGGTCGGACATCTGCAGCACCAAGTTGCGCAATTTCGGATCGAAATCGTGCCCGTAGATGCGACGCGCCGCCTTGCAGATGTTCACCACCAGATCGGCAGAACGCTCGATCTCACCACAGATCTTGAGGGCGGCGATGACCTTGCGCAATTCCCCGGCAACCGGCGCCTGCAGAGCCAGGATCTGGATGCAGCGATCCTCGAGTTCCACCGTGCGCGCATCCACTTCGTCATCGGCGACGATCATGGCCTCGGCGGTGGCCAGGTCTTGCTCCAGGAGCACTGCCGTGCACCTGGCAATACTCTCCACGACCCCAGCCGAGATACGCACCAATTCCTGGTGCACCTCGTCGAGGTCTCGGTGATACGCCTTGCGCGCTTCGTCCATGGTCGTTCTCAGCCGAACCGGCCCGTGACATAGGCCTCGGTACGTTCATCGGAGGGGGTGGAGAACATTTTCTGCGTCGTGTCGAACTCGACGAGAACTCCGGTGCGACGATCACTCTCCGGATTCACCTCGGTGGTGAAGAAGGCCGTTCTGTCACTCACGCGCGCCGCCTGCTGCATGTTGTGCGTCACGATGATGATCGTGAAGTCCTTCTTGATCTCCTGCATCAAGTCTTCGATACGGGTCGTGGCGATGGGGTCGAGTGCCGAACAGGGTTCATCCATCAGAATCACATCAGGTTCGACGGCGATGCAACGGGCGATGCAGAGACGCTGTTGCTGGCCGCCCGACAAACCCATCGCCGAGGCCTTGAGACGGTCCTTGACCTCGTCCCAGAGTGCCGCCCGACGGAGTGAGGACTCGACGATCTCGTCGAGTTCGACCTTCTTGCGAATACCGTTCAGGCGCGGACCGAAGGCCAGGTTGTCATAGATGCTCTTCGGGAAGGGATTGGGCTTCTGGAACACCATGCCCACCCGACGGCGGACCTCCACGGCATCGACGTTGCGGTCGTAGAGGTTGATCCCGTGATAGTGGACTTCGCCCTCAACCCGGGCTCCCGGAATGAGATCGTTCATGCGATCGAAGCATCGCAGCACCGTGGTCTTCCCACAGCCCGACGGACCGATGAAGGCGGTGATCTGCCGACCTTGAATGTCCAGATTCACGTCCCGGACGGCGCGGAAGTCTCCGTAGTAGACCGCCAGATCACGGGTCCGAAAAACTGGCTCGGTGTCCTGGGGGGCCGCGTCGTTCACCTTCACATCCTGCCTGACGATCGGGCCCGGCGCCACCGAGGTCCTGCTCTTCACCTGTTGATCGGTCATGTCCGCACCTTCACCGTCGAGGCCTTCTTGGCCGGAATACTTGTCGTCCACGTCGGTCTCACCACTTGCGATCGAATCGATTGCGCAGCCAGATGGCCAGAGAATTGATGACCACCACCAGGATCAGCAAGATCAGCGAAGCGGCCCCGGTCACGGCTTGGAACTCCGCGCCGGTCTGACGGGCGTAGGAGAAGATCGCCACCGGCATCGACGTGAAGCCACCCTGAGTGATCTGCTCCCACAACCCTTGATTGCCGGTGGTCAAGAGTCCGGTGACGCCGCCGACGAGAAGCAACGGCGCCGCCTCACCAGCCGCTCGCGACAGAGCCAGAACGGTGCCGGTGAGAATTCCCGGTGCCGCCGAAGGCAGGACATGCGAACGCACCGTTTCCCATTGCGTGGCGCCGACTCCGAGCGCCCCTTCGCGAATGGAACGCGGTACGGCGCGCAGGGCCTCCGAGGCGGTGATGATCACCACCGGCAGCACGAGGATGGAGAGAGTCAGCCCACCGGCGATGACCGTGCGGCCACCAGTGATATCTCCGGCGAATTTCACGAACACGGCGAGTCCGAGAATTCCGTACACGATCGAGGGCACACCGGCCAGGTTCCGGACATTGATCCGAGTGAGGCGAGCCAACAACGAGCGACTGGCGTACTCCTCCAAGTAAACGGCGCAGGCGATGCCGAGAGGGAAGGCCACCAACGACACGATCACCGCCATGGTCACCGTGCCTCTGATCGCCTGCCACACTCCGGCTTCGGCGGCATTCGATGCATCGAGACCGCTGCTCAGGAAGTCTCCGAGTCGACCGTCGAGAACCGGCCAAGCCCGCTGAAAGAGATTGACGACGAGGGCCACCAGCACCAAGAGCGACATCAGCAGAGCTCCGAGGAGGAGCGCCTCCACCGCCCGACCGCGAATATCGGACTTCTTGGAGGTGAGATCGTGGGTCAACGAGGCCGCCGTGCCGGCGCCGAATCGTTCGGGGGTGGTGAGTGCCATCTCAGTACTCCTCGCGCACCTTGCGCACCAAGCGGTCGCCCAACAGGTTCAGCAACAGCGTGAAAATGAAGAGCAGGAAGCCGATGAAGTAAAGACTCTGGAAGGCCAGACCGGAACCAGCCACCTGATCGCTGCCGAAACCGAGCGCCGCCATGGCCGCGGTCATGGTCTGGCCGGGTTGGAAGGGATCAGTGGAGAAGAGTCCACCGCCAACGGCACCGGCGGCGATCGCCACCACCATCGTCTCTCCGACCGCCCGGGAGATACCCAGGATGAGCGCCGCCACGACACCCGAGATCGATGCCGGCAGAACCACTCGGAAGGTGGTGGCCACGCGCCGGGCTCCAAGACCGAAGGACGCCTCCCGAAGAGCCATCGGCACGGCCCGTAACGCGTCCTCGGCGACGCTGGCGATGATCGGAATGGTGAGAATTCCCACGGCGACTCCGGCCGCGGCGATGTTGAAGGCCTGGTTCGCGCCCCCGATCAACTTGGTGATGATCTCGGGATTGATGAAGGAGATGGCGAAGTAGCCGAGCACGACGCTGGGGATACCGGCCAGGACTTCGACGACGGGCTTGAGCACCTTTCGCATCTTCGGTCGAGCGAATTCCGAGAGGTACACCGCGGCTCCCAAACCCAAGGGAACGGCGATCAACATGGCGATCCCGGTGACCATCAAAGTGCCCACGATCAGGGTCTTGATGTCGAACATGCCCCGCCGAGGGAACCAACCGATGCTCCACAGATCGGCCTTGGGAACGTCCAAGAAGAACCGCCACGCATCCTTGAACAACGTGTAGATGATGATCAGCGTCACCAGCAGAGTGAACAGGGCAGCCGCGCCGAAAACGGTGCGCATGGTGCGGTCGGATCGTCGCCGACCAGAGGCCAGGACCAAGGAGAAAGGAATGGAACCGGTGTCAGGAATTTCTCTGGCCGCGTCCATCGACACTCTCCTTCTCGGCTCCGGTGATTTCCCACACTAAACCAGGCTCGTCCGCGGACCGGATTCCACCTGACGTATCGGAGGTGGGCCGATCATCGGGATCGACCCACCTCCCCTACGACTTTCCTTCGGTCGTCACCGACCGAACAAGAATTCCCGACGATTCGGTCGTCACCGACCGAATCGTGTCTCGAACTCAGCCGCCGTCGCGGGTTCCGAGTTCCTTGGCCTCCCACACTGCACGAGTGGCTGACAAGTCATCGGCTGCCATCGGCA
>JBMTPW010000190.1:0-4274 GCA_049444115.1 Ilumatobacteraceae bacterium
TGCCGTGGGCGTTGACATGGACGACGTCCTCGGGCCGAAGGCCGGCATCGTTCAGAGCCAGACGCATACAGGCGATGGCGCCGCGACCTCCGGGGGAAGGGGCAGTGATGTGGTGGGCATCAGCGTTGGACGCCGAACCAAGAATCTCGCCGAGGATGGTGGCCCCGCGGGCGCGGGCGTTCTCCCATTCCTCGAGCACGAAGATGGCCGACCCTTCGCCCATGACGAAACCGTCACGTGCCCGATCGAAGGGGCGGCTGGCCCCCGATGAGGACAGGGCGGTCATGTTGTTGAATCCGGCCAATGAGGACGGGGTGGCGGCGGCTTCGGAACCACCACTGATCACGGCATCGCACCGTCCCATGGAAATGAGTCGTGCCGCGTAGCCGAGAGCATGTGTGGAGGCCGCGCAGGCCGTGCAAATGGTCTCGTTGGGGCCCTGGAGGCCGTAGCGCATGGAGATCGCCGCGCCCGAAGCATTGGCCATCATCATCGGCACCAGGAATGGCGAGACGCGTCGTTCACCCTTTTCGAGGCGGATCTGCACCTGTTCTTCGAGAGTTCCCAATCCACCGATGCCGGTGCCGAGGATCACTCCGAAACGCGCCGGATCGACTCCGGTGTTTCCGGCTTGGGCCAGCGCTTCGGCGGCGGCGGCCAGGGCGAACTGCTCGACGCGATCGGCGCGCCGGGCTTCTTTCGGGCTGTCGAACCACGGCGAGGGATCCCAATCACGAATGGTGACGAACTTGCCCCCGCTGAGACTCGGTCCGAGGAGGCCGTCCCAGAAGTCGGTCCGGCCGATACCACACGGAGCGACGACGCCGAGTCCCGTGATTGCCACTCGGCGCGTCGCCATTACTTCAATTTCCCGGCGATCAGGTTGTAGGCCTGGCCGACCGTCTTGACGTCCTCGATTTCGTTCTCGGGTACTTCCACCCCGAATTCCTCCTCGAGTGCCATGACCAGCTCCACGAGATCGAGACTGTCGGCTTCCAGGTCGTCTCCGAAGGAGGCTTCGGGAACCACCTTGTCGGCATCGACGCTCAAGACGTCCACGGCGCACTTGCGGAATCGCTCGAACAACTGGGGATCCAGATCTTGACTCATGACTCTCCTCTGACTGGATGTCGCCACTGGGCGGCACTCGGACGACGACCACTGTAAACGGTGAACTCGGGTGGTGCCGGATTCCGACGACTGCCGTGGCGTCGAGTGCCGCCCAAGCGATGGATCAGTGGGCGGCGTGGGCCGTTCAGTGGCCCATACCGAGGCCACCGTCGACCGGGATGACCGCTCCGGTGATGTAGGCGGCATCAGCCGAGGCCAGGAACGTGATGGTGCCGGCGACTTCGTCTGGTTCGGCCATTCGCCCGAGAGGGACCGATTCAGTGAGGACTTTGAGACGGTCCTCGCCCAGGGCCGCGGTCATGTCGGTGGCCACTGGTCCGGGAGCCACGACGTTGACGGTGATCGAGCGGGAACCAAGTTCGCGAGCCAAAGAGCGGGCCAGGCCCACGAGTCCGGCCTTGGCCGCCGCGTAATTGGACTGACCGGCGGATCCGAGCAGACCCACCACACTGCCGACGAAAATGATTCGCCCGCGCCGAGCCCGCAGCATTCCCTGCGTCGCCCGCTTGGCCACGCGATACGCGGCTGTGAGATTGGCGTCGATGACTGCTGAGAAGTCCGATTCCGACATGCGTAGGACGAGCATGTCGCGGGTCGAGCCGGCATTGGAGACGAGAACCTCCACTGGTCCGAAGTGTTCCTCCACCGCAGCGAAGGCTGCGTCGACCTGGGAGGAGTCGGTGACGTCGCAGCGGACACCGAAGAGATCCTCGGGAGGGGGAGAGGAATTGTAGGTGACCGCGACGCGGTCGCCGAGGGCGGCGAAGCGACGGGCCGTGGCCAAACCGATCCCCCGGGAACCGCCAGTGACGAGCACGACACGACTCACGACTGTCCTCCCATCGGGTGACCTTCCCAGCGAAGAATGGCGCTGGCCGCAGTCATCCCCGCGCCGAACCCGACGAGAAGCACGTTTCCGCCGACTGCGATCCGCCCGGCGTTGGCGGCATCGACGAGGGCCAGGGGGATCGATGCCGACGAGGTGTTGCCGGTGTAATGCAGGACGGTGGCAGCCTTCTCCATCGGGATTCCCAATCGTTCGCAGGCGGCTTGGATGATACGGATGTTCGCCTGGTGCGGAACGACCAGATCGATCTGCGACGCCTCGAGGTTCGCCGCCCGCAACGACTTCTCGGCGCTGTCCACCATGATGCGCACCGCCCGCCGAAAGACTTCCTTTCCTTCCATCTTGATGTAGCCGCCCAGCTCGGCGTACAGATAATTCTCCGCGGAGCCGTCGGCATCGATGTCCCAGCCGAGCAACTGCCCCGGGCCGTCGACAGCCTCCAGGACCACTGCACCCGAACCATCGGCGAAGAGGACGGCGGTGTTGCGGTCGGTCCAATCAGTGATGCGCGAAAGCGTGTCGGTTCCGATGAGAAGAATCTTGTGCAGTCCCAGTGCGATCAGGCCGTGGGCAATGGCCAGTCCGTAGACGAATCCGGAGCAGGCGGCGTTCACATCGAATGCTCCGCACCGCAAGCCGAGGGCATTCTGCACCGTCGCCGATGTGGCCGGGACGCAGCGATCGGGAGTAGTGGTGGACAACACCAGCGCGTCGATCTCCGACGGGTCGAGGCCGGCCATGG
This sequence comes from Ilumatobacteraceae bacterium, assembly GCA_049444115.1. GTDB lineage: Bacteria > Actinomycetota > Acidimicrobiia > Acidimicrobiales > Ilumatobacteraceae > Casp-actino8. The sequence goes on from JBMTPW010000190.1 coordinate 2,721, forward strand.
CCAGGGCCTCGGCTCCGGATCGAACGCTCAGTTCAGCGGTGGATCCACCGATTCGTCGTTCACGGATTCCACTGCGCTCACTGATCCAGGCGTCCGATGTGTCGAGGGTCTTGCTCAGATCGTCGTTGGTCACCACTCGCTCGGGCAGTGCCCGGCCCCAGCCGGTGATCACAGCACCTCGAACTCCTCTCGGAACAGCTGGCACGTCAGCTCGTCCTCAGCCAGGCGATTGGCTGGCGAGCCGTCACCCGTTCTCCGTCGACAGCGATGTAGGCCTGCAGGATTCCGGTGAATGCCGAGTAGACCTCCACGGCTCCGACCGTGCCGAGGCACTGGCCCGCAGTGATCTGCGCGCCTGATTCGATACCGACGGTGGGCGTGAAGATGCCTGCGGACGGACTCACCACCAGTCGTTCGACGGCGAAGAGATGTTCGCCCTCCAACTGCACCGCTCCGGTCGGTGAGGATGCGTTCACCCATTCGATGAACTTGTCGAGTTCGTCGGGGGTGGCCACGGAGATGGTTCGGGCATCGTCGAGAGTTCGTTTGGCCATTCCGGTGAGAACACCACCGGGACCGAGTTCGGCGAAATCGTCGACACCAAGTTCCGAAAGTGTCTGCAGACACTGTTTCCAACGCACCGGACTCGAAAGCTGAGCCGAGAGCAGACTGGTCCACTGGCGGCCGGTGGCATGGGCCAGGGCGTCGACATTGCTGATCACCGGAACTTCGGTGTCGCGTGGAGACGCCGCCGCGATCGCCTGTCGCAATCGGTCGCGGGCCGGAGTCATGAAGGGCGTGTGGAAGGCCCCGCTGACCGGCAGTGCCATGGCCTTCTTGGCCCCGAGTTCCTTGGCGATCTCCGCAGCACGCGCCACGCCGTCGACCGAACCGGCGATCACCACTTGACCCGGTGCGTTGAAGTTGGCGACCCAGACGTCGGCATCGGCGCGCCGACAGGCGACTTCGACCTGTTCGTCGTCCAGCCCGAGAATGGCCGACATCGTTCCCGGATTCGCCGCGCCGGCTTCGTGCATGGCGTCGGCGCGCTCGACCACCAGGCGGACTCCGTCGTCGAAGGCCAGTGCACCCGTTGCGGTGAGCGCCGTGTACTCCCCGAGGCTGTGGCCGGCGCAATAGCTGGGTTCGACACCGAGTCGCTCGACGGCATCGAGCACCATCAAACTGGACACGAACGTGGTGAGTTGGGCGTTGCGGGTGTCTTTCAGTTCCTCGGCGTCGGCGTCGAGGAGAAGTGCGGCGACATCGCGGCCCGAGACATCGGAGGCCTCTTCGACCAATTCCCAGGATTCATGGTTCACCCACGGTCGACCCATACCGGGTCGCTGGGATCCCTGTCCGGGAAAGGTGAAAGCGAGCACGATCCGAATGTAGATCACCCGACTGCGAGTGCCCGACTGCGAGAGCCTGGCTCGAATGCATCGGCGGTGGTGGAGGGGACCAGGGGGTTGACCCGTACCAGCGGGTAGCCTGTTGACGCGCCCCGGTAGCCCAACGGCAGAGGCAGCGGCTTCAAACTCCGTACGGTGTGGG
>JBMTPW010000191.1:0-4221 GCA_049444115.1 Ilumatobacteraceae bacterium
GGCCAGCTCACGCTAGGGCAACTCGTCGCCTCAGAGCTGATCGTCACCGCCATCCAGTGGGCCACCATCGACGGACGTCAGTACCAGGTCGTCGGTGGGCGCGTCAGTCGCGTGGTCACGAATCCGACGTTCGACCCCATCGCACCCGCCGGAGCGATGCACGACTACTTCCGCGGCAATCCCGACAAGAAGAGTCCCCTCGAATTCCTCTCGGCTCGCGAGCCCATCCGGCCCGAGTATCGCGACCGCCAGGCTCGCCTCGCCGCCATGGACGCCCAGGGCTTGGCCAAGATCTGGCTCTTCCCCACGCTCGGCATGTTGTACGAGGAACTCCTGAAACACGATCCCGAAGGTGTGGGCATCATGTTCACCGCCTTCAATCGATGGCTCGACGAAGACTGGGGATTCGCCTACCAGAATCGCATCTTCGCCGGTCCGTACATTTCGCTCGCCGACGTCGACTGGGCGTGTCGTGAGGTGGAATGGGCCGTGGAACGCGACGCTCGCGTCCTGGTGATGCGTCCGGCGGCTCCGGTGACCGCCCATGGTCCGCGATCTCCTTTCGACGAGATCTTCGATCCCTTCTGGGCCCGAGTGAACGAAGCCGGACTCACGGTGGTCATCCACGCCGGGGACAGTGGCTATTCGAGCAACGGCTATGCCGATGATTCGTTCTCGGCCCAGTTCAGCGGTGGCAAGTGGAAACCCTCCATCAAGAGTTTCGCCATCGAACGCGCCGCACAGGACTTCATCCTCACCTCGGTGTTCGAGAAGATCTTCGATCGCTTCCCCAACCTGCGCATGGCCTCGGTGGAGAATGGTTCCGGTTTCCTGGCCGACGCCATGGCCAAATTGGATTCCACCGCTCACAAGATGCCCGGCTACTTCTCCGAGGATCCGGTGGAGACTCTGCGCAACAACTGGTGGATCAATCCGTTCTGGGAGGACGATGTCAACACCGTGGCCGAACTGATGGGGTCCGATCGGGTGATCTTCGGCTCGGACTGGCCGCATATCGAGGGTATGCCCTCACCGTTGGACTACGTTCCGGTGCTGAAGTCGTTCTCGGACCAGGACCGTCAGCGGATCCTGTTGGAAAACGTCACGTTCCTCAACACGCGCCGACCCGCCTGACGGGTGGACTCGCCGTCGTTCTCCTCACCAAGTATCGACGAAGGGTCGCTTCTTGCCATGACGTTCCTGACGGGGCGCTGATTCGAGAATTGCACCGATCCAACGTCGAGTTTCAGCCGGATCGATGACGTCGTCGATTTCGAAATGGGTGGCAACCGACAGAGCCTTGCCGTGCTCGTAGAGCCGGCCGACCATCTCCTGGAACAGGCGCTCGCGCTCCTCTGAATCGGTGGCCGCTTCCAATTCTCTGCGGTAGCCCAGACGTACGGCACCTTCCAGCCCCATACCCCCGAACTCCCCGGTCGGCCAGGCCACGCAGGCCACGGGGGCTTTGGTGCTTCCCGCCATCATGGCCTGGGCGCCGAGCCCGTAGCTCTTGCGCAGCACCACCGACACCACCGGCACCGTCAGATTGGCACCGGTCACGAACAGCCGGCTGCAGTGGCGTACGAGTGCCGTGGCCTCCACCTCTGGGCCGACCATCATGCCGGGCGTGTCCACCAAGGTCACGATCGGCAGATCGAAGGCATCGCACAATTGCAGGAATCGGGCGGCCTTGTCGGCACCATCGCTGTCGATCGCTCCAGCAAGATGCGTCGGATCGTTGGCCACCACTCCGACGGGCCGACCCTCGATCCGGGCCAACGCAGTGATCATTCCGATTCCGAAGTCCCGGCGCAATTCGAGTACCGATTCCACATCGAACAGGAGGTCGATGGCGGCTCGGACGTCGTAGGCCTTCACTCGGTTCTGCGGCACCACGTGACGCAGACCTTCTTGGTCGTGGGTGCGATACCCGGAAATCGTTCCCTGGAAATAGGAGAGATACTTCTTGGCCAGTTCCACGGCATGCGCGTCGTCCCTGGCCACCAGATCGACCACACCATTGGCGCGTTGCACGTCCAAAGGTCCGATGGCCGTGGGCGGGAAAACGCCGAGCCCACCACCTTCGATCATCGCTGGCCCGCCCATTCCGATGTTCGATCCCTCACAGGCGATGACCACGTCACAACAACCGAGGATTGCGGCATTACCGGCGAAGCAATAGCCGCCGGTGATCCCGACGAGCGGAACCAGTCCGGACAATTCGGCGAAGTCGTGGAAGGCCCAGCAATCGAGACCGGACACGCCGAGTCCATCGGTGTCACCGGGTCGCCCTCCACCACCCTCTGCGAAGAAGACCACCGGAAGTCGAAGCTGGCGGGCCACGTCGAAGAGTCGATCCTTCTTGCGATGGTTCTGCTGTCCCTGGGTTCCGGCCAACACTGCGTAGTCGTAGGACATGGCCACCACGCGCGCGGCGCGATCTGCGAAGAGATCGCCATTGACTCGACCGAGACCTCCCACCAGACCATCGGCGGGCGTGCGCCGGATCAGATCGTCCACCGGTCGACGTCGGCGCTGAGCGGCGATGACCAATGGTCCGTACTCGACGAAGGTGCCCTCATCGACCAGATCGGCGATGTTCTCCCGGGCCGTGCGGCGGCCGGCACCGTGGCGACGCGCGACCTCTTCGGGACGATCGAGATCCAGTCCGAGCCGGTGACGTGCACGCACGTCCAACAGATCCTGACGTTCAGCAACGTCCTCGGGTGAGTCGCTCATCGAGTCGGCGACGGAGAGGATCGTCGGATCGGCCCGGACCAATTCGTCCCCTGACATGACCGTCTGTCCGACGGAGACCACGACCGACCGGATCTCCACATCCGTCCCGGCACAGACATCGTGTTCCATTTTCATGGATTCGATCACGGCGATTGGAGCACCGGCCCGCACGTGTTCGCCGGGACCGACCACGCGAACGACGGTCCCCTGCAGGGGTGAATGGATGCGGAGCGTTCCCTCAGCCACGCGGGAACCGCACCGGGATGGTGCGCGGTCCGCGGACTTGACCACCGGCCCAGGTGACACCCTGGGGATCGGAAACTTCGAAGACCGGAATCCGCTCGAGCCAGGTCTCGATGGCGATGCGCAGTTCCATGCGCGCCAGGTTCGATCCGGCGCACCGATGAATTCCCGCTCCGAAGGCCACATGACGGTTCACGGCCCGATCCAGGACGACCTCATCCGGATTCTCGAAGACGGCTGGATCTCGATTGGCCCCCGGGAAGTTCATCAGCACGCGCTCTCCGGCCTTCATCGGACACCCCTTGTACTCGACGTCCTCGGTCAGGCGACGAGCCATGGTCACCGGCGAATAGGCCCGAAGCAATTCCTCGATGGCGGTGGGCATCACATCGGGTTCGCGCACCAGGCGATCACGGTGTTCGGGATGGGTGGCCAGGTGCCAGAGAGATGATCCGATGGACGACCAGGTGGTGTCCACACCGGCGATCAGGAGAAGCGCACTCATCCCCATGATCACCGACTCCTCGATCTTCTCCCCCTCGATCTCGGTGTGCAGAAGTTCCGAGATCAAGTCGTCTCCCGGATTCGCGCGCCGCTGAGCCAGAGCCTCGGCGAAGAAATTGATCACCCCGGTCATGCCCCGGACGCGGCGATCTTCGTCATAGGCGAATTCCAGGACGTCCCGCACCCATCCGGTGAAGGTGTCGCTCATGGATTCCGGCACGCCGAGGATGTGGGCGATGACCCGCACCGGAATCTGCTGGGCGTAGTCGGCTGCCGCGTCGGCCTGCCCGTTGGCGATGAACCCGTCGATGAGACGATTGCACAGGTCCCGCGTCATGGGTTCGTACGAGAGCGTCCGCTGCGGACTCATCCAGGGCAGGATCAACCGCCGCGTCCAGGTGTGCAAGGGCGGATCCGAAGAGATTGGCGGTACGCCGTAGGGCAACAAAGCCGGCTGCGTGCCACCGGTGACGACAGCGGGCGGTGGCACGACTGCGATTCCGTTGCCCGACGGAAACGTCTCGATGTCCCGGGCAATGGCGGTGACGTCTTCATAGGTGGTGGGCAACCACGATCCACCCCATCGATCGGAATGGGCGATCGGACAGGTCTCGCGCAACCGAGCCCAGATGGAATAGGGGTCGTTCACGTACTGCGGGTCGAAGATGTCGTAGTCGCTGGACCAATCGCTCACGGGCGACTGGTCCGTTGGTACAGCTCCCGGGTTCCCTGCCT
>JBMTPW010000192.1:0-4198 GCA_049444115.1 Ilumatobacteraceae bacterium
GACGGTGATCCGGGAACCCGAAGATCACGGCACGATTCAGGCAGCAGTCGACGCGGCGAACGAGGGCGATCTCATCCTGGTGGAGCCGGGCACTTACCCAGAGGAAGTCGAGGTCACGACCGACAACATCGTCATCCGAGGCCTGGATCGCAACGATGTCGTTCTCGACGGTGAATTCCAGAGAAACAACGGCATCCGAGTGGTCGGAGCCGATGGAGTGGCCATCGAGAACATGACAGCCATGAATTACCGCAACAACGGGTTTCTCTGGACGGGCGTGAGTGGATATCGCGGTTCGTATCTGACGGCGTGGAGAAATGGCGATTACGGGATCTACGCCTTCGATTCTGTTGGTGGACTCATCGAGCACTCCTATGCCGCCGGAAGCACCGATGCCGGTGTCTACATCGGGCAGTGCTATCCATGCGATGCCGTGGTCACCGACACGTTGGCCGAATACAACGCCCTCGGATATTCCGGAACCAATGCCGGAGGCAATCTCTACGTCATCGACTCGACGTTCCGCTTCAACCGGATGGGCATCGTCCCCAACAGTGGGACCTACGAACTGTGCTACCCGCAACGGCGAACCACGATCATGGGGAACCGGGTGTACTCCAACAACCAACCCGACACTCCGGCATTCAGCTGGGCCGTGCAATTCATGGGGAGTGGAATCTTCTCCGCTGGCGGGATCGGCAACGTCGTCGCCAAGAACCGGGTGTGGGACCATGCGAAGATCGGGATCGGCCTCGTTCCCTTCGTGGAGTGGAGTCCGAGCGATGTGATTCCGAGTCCCGAGAACTGGGACCGACCGTGTTCGGAGACTCGCGACCTTCTTCCCGGCTCACCCGAGGAAGAGTTGTTGTGGGACAGCATCGATTCGGAGGTGAGGGACAACGTCATCGAGGACAGCGCGTTGGCCGATCTGGTCCTGGCCTCGACGACGACCGATCTCTCGACTCTCGGCAACTGCTTTGCAGGGAACACCTACTTCACGGCGGCACCAGCGGCCCTCGAATCCTTGGCTCCGTGCGACGGCGACCCAGGGATGGGGGATTGGACGGACTCGGTGGTGGACATGAACGCTTGGGTCGATGATCAGGTGGTGACTCGACGCGGACCGAAGTATGACGTCGCTCCCCTTCCGGATCGGCCCGTTCTGGCGAACATGCCCAACGCGGCCGACGCCCCGGCCGTACCGGCCAGTGCGACTCCACCAGTGGTCGACCTCGATGCAATCGTCGTTCCCGAGCGTGTCGGATGATCGCCTCCGACATCGAGCTGTGGTGCTCGAGATCGAAGAGTCGAACGCGATGAGACGGATCAGGAGTTCGCTTCCGGTCGTCTGCCTGACCCTGGCGTTCACGGCGTCCTGCGGAGCGTCTCCGCATGCGGTCGGTCACGAGGCGCGCACGGGCTTGGCTCCGGCTTCGATCATGGGACAGCCGGATCGACCGATCGCCGGGCCTCAGGGGGCGGTTGGGCAGTTCGTCGTGGAATGCGAACTGAGTCATGTGGCTGCCGATGACCCGATCGTCTTTCCTGGCCAGCCCGGTGCCTCACATCTTCATGCCTTCTTCGGCAACACTGCAGTCGATGCCAACTCCACACCGGCGGAGCTCTTGTCGGCGCCGACGAGTTGTGATGACGCTCGGGACACTGCCGCCTACTGGGTGCCGGTACTGATCGACGACGGTGAAGTCGTGGCGCCAATCTTCGCCGTGGCCTACTACCGAGCGGGATGGGGTGTGGAGCCTTCGTCGGTACGGGCCTATCCGCACGGTCTGGTGATCGTGGCCGGCGACCCGCAAGCCACCGAAGCCCAGCCGGTGTCGGTGGTCGCGTGGTCCTGTGGTCACGGTTCGCGACGTGCCGTGCTTCCACCCGCCTGCTCGACCGGCGCCGAACTGCGTTTGGACGTGACCTTCCCCGATTGTTGGGACGGTGTGCACACGGACGTCCCCGGGCATCGTGAGCACATGCGCTACTCCAAGTCGGGTTCCTGTCCGGTGTCCCATCCCGTCCCGGTTCCCCAACTGGTGTTGTCGGTGGTGTATCCGGTGACGGGGGAGGCCACTGCGATGAGGTTGGCTTCCGGAAGTCTGTTGAGCGGCCACGCTGATTTCATGAATGCGTGGGACCAGCAGGCCTTGGAGGATGAAGTCGATCTCTGCATCCGGCAGGAGAACGTCTGTCGGATCTCGAGTGGCCGAATGCCGACCTGAGGATCACGAAAGTCGATCCGACGTTGTGGGAGCCTCTCACATCCGCCCGGCGCGGGTGACCCGCCGTAGGAACTGACGAGTTCGCTCGTGGCGAGGATCCTCGAAGAGACGGTTCGGCGATTCGCATTCCACGATCGAGCCGGCGTGCAAGAAGCCCACCCGATCGGCGATCTCGCGGGCGAAATTCATCTCGTGGGTGGCGATCAGCATGGTCATGCCGCCCACTTTCAACTCGCGCACCACGTCGAGCACCTCACCGACCAGTTCCGGATCGAGAGCCGAGGTGATCTCGTCCAACAACATCACTTCGGGATTCATCGCCAGGCTACGCGCGATGGCCACTCGTTGTTGTTGTCCGCCGGAGAGTTGATCGGGATAACTGGAGGCGCGATCCTCCAAACCGAACCGCCGCAAGAATTCGCGGGCGCGGTCGTGGGCGTCGGAGCGCTGGAGGCCGAGAACCTTGCGCGGCGCGAGGGCCACGTTGTCGAGCACATTCATGTGCGGGAACAGATTGAAACTCTGGAAGACTATGCCGATTCGCCGCCTGACGGCGTCGGCACGGAATCCGGGGACGCTGATGTCGATTCCATCGAGAAGGATCTCCCCCTCGTCGATGGTTTCGAGAAGATTGAGACAGCGCAACAGGGTGCTCTTTCCCGAACCTGACGCGCCGATCAGGGCGACGACTTCACAGGGTGCGACGTCGAGTGAAATACCCGAGAGAACGGGTCGTTCGGCGAAGGCCTTGTGGACGTTGCGCACCGAGACCTTGATCGGGGAAGTCATCAACGAACCGCCGTTCCCGAAGTCCGACGGCGCTCCCGTGCAATGAGATGGTCCACGAAACGCGTTTCGGGGATGGTCAACAACAGAAAGATGATCGCCGCTCCGACATACGGTGTGAAGTTCGCGTATTTGGACTTGTCGATTCCCGCCTGACGCAGAACTTCGATCGGACCGATGAGACTGACCAGGGCCACATCCTTCTGCAGACTGACGAAGTCGTTCATGAGTGGTGGTATCACCCGGCGTACCGCTTGTGGAAGGACGACGTAGCGCAACGTCTGGCCCGAGGACATCCCGAGTGACCTGGCCCCGGCCCGCTGGCTCTCGTGCACGCTCTCGATTCCGGCGCGAAACACTTCGGCGACATAGGAGGAGTACGCCAACACGAGAGCCACCGACCCCCAGAGATAGGGGCTGTTCCAGGGACGGGAAAGACCGAGTCCGGGAATTCCGAATCCGACGAGCAAGATGGTCAGAATGACCGGGATACCCCGGAAAATGTCGGTGTAGGCCGCAGCAAACAGACGGAGCGGAAAGAGAGCCGGTGTCCTCACGCTGCGCGCAATGGCGAGCGCCATGCCCCAGATCACGATGCACGGGGCGCACCAGAGAAAGATCTGGATGTCCTTCACGAAGGCGCTGAGCAGCCCGGGGAACACCTCGCCGAACACTTCACCGTTGAAGAACGATCGGCGAACCTTGTACCAACCCGGGGTGCGGGGAACCAGCACGATCAGTCCCACGAGAACGACTGCCGTGGAAAGGCCGGCGATGAGAATCGATCGTTGGCGGAGTCGACGTTCGTAGTCACGCCGCAGTGCAGAGCGCTGCGGACCGTTCGACACCATCGACGCGCCGGTGCCCGGGAGATCGCTCATCCCGGGCACCGTAGCGTCATTTCAGTTGTCGGCTGGACCCGTCCGTTGAACGGTCGCGTGTCGTCAACTCACCGTGATGACCGGAGCACCGGTCTTGTCACTCAACCACTCCTGTTCGATGGCCGCCAGGGTGCCATTCGAGGAGAGAGTTGCCAATGCGGTGTTCACGCAGTCGGCCAGCGGATTGTCCTTTTCGAACACCAGGCCGAACTCATCGGTGGCGCCACCGGCATCGGCGGGGAACTGTCCGATGACCGAAGCCCCTTCGATCTCGACTGCGGCGATGTAGAACGCCGTGGGCAG
>JBMTPW010000193.1:0-4194 GCA_049444115.1 Ilumatobacteraceae bacterium
TCGTCTTCGTCGGCCACTTTGTAGGTGGCCTTCTTGCCCTGGCTGGCGGTGGCGAGCGCCATGAGTTCGTCCATGGTGTTGTCGCGCAGGGCCGACATGTCGAGAGATCCCTCGAGGAGGGAGGGCACCAATTGGGGTCGGCCGTCGGCGGTATCGACACTGGCGGTCTTGCCGTGATGGCACAACTGCATGCACAACTTCCCCCCGGCGGCGTGCACGGCATCGGCCAGGCGACGCAGACCGGGGATGTACTTGTCGTCGGAGAACGCCGGTTGATGACGCGACGTGGCCCCCACCGGCCAGGCCACTGCCCCGGTCCCGGTGATGACCATGGCTGTCCCGCCAGCGGCACGGGCGCGATAGTGGGCGATTTCGCCAGCGCTGATCTCGCCCTCGTCGCACAGATTCATGTCCATGGCCGGAAGGAACACCCGGTTGGACAGGTCCAATCCGGCAATGCGACCGGGAGCCAGAAGATGAGAGAACTCGCTCTTTTCTGCCGTGGCCACGATGCGACTCCTTACCGGATCCCCGAATGTATCAAGGGACTACTCGGCAACATTGCTGCGCTGGATGGCCCGCTCGTCGGTGCCGAGATAACTGGCGATGACCGCTGGATCGGCCCGCACCACTGCCGGTGAACCCTCGGCGATGACTCGTCCGGCTTCCAGGCAGTAGATGCGGTTCGAAATGGACATGACCATCGGCATGTCGTGTTCGATGATCAAGATGGCCGCGCCCAATTCGGTGCGGATGGTCTGGATGAGTGGGCCGAAGGCTTCGGTTTCCTTCTGAGCCACACCTGCGGTCGGTTCGTCGAGGAGCATCAATTTCGAATCGAGGGCGATCAAGGCACCCAGTTCCACGATGCGTCGGGTACCGGTCGACAATTCACCCATGAGAGCATCGGCATAACGACCGAGACCGAGGTAGCTGATGATCTCATCGGCTTCGCGCCGTTTGCGACTCTCGGCCTGGGGAGACGGGGGCAGGGCCAGAATGGATGGCACCAGCAGGGAACGTTGCCGGGATTCGAGGGCCACCATCAGGGTTTCCCGCACGGTGAGCGAGGCGAACAGCCGGGCGTTCTGGAAGGCCCGGCCCTGCCCGAGCCGCGCCCGGCGATAGGCGGCCATGTCGGTGACGTCCTGGCCGAACAATTCGATGCGGCCGGTCGCTGGCACGAATCCGGAGACGGCGTTCACGATGGTGGTCTTGCCGGCGCCGTTGGTGCCGATGAGCCCCACGATCTCACCTGGCTGGACGGTGAGCGACACGCCGTCCACGATGGTTCGGCCACCCAGATTCACCCTGAGGTCGACGGTGCGCAGTGGAGTGACCGCCTGGTCGCGTGCTTCATGACGACTCGAGCGCAACGACGACACTGCCGCACCAGCGGAGCGCACTGGTGGTTTCCAATCGGTGCGCCGGGCGATCCAGGACAAGAGGTTGTCGCGAGCGGCGTGCAGCAACGAGATGAGTCCGCTCGGAAAATACAGCAGCACCACCAGCATGCCGATCCCGCTGGCGAAGAGCTCCACTTGTTTGGTGCCATCGAAGATCAACGGCAGGGCCACGATGATGAGGGTGCCGAGAATGGCTCCCGTGATGGAGGCCACCCCACCCACCACGGCGATGGCCACCACCCGCAGCGATTCGTTGAAGTCGAAGAGCAGGCCGTCGATCTTGAACTGAGCGTTGCGGGCCGTGAGCGGCAGAAGGCCACCAGCAAAGGCCGCCAGCGCTCCCGACAGGGCGAAGGCCAACAATTTCGCGCGGGCCGGAGAGACCGTGTATGCGGTGGCCGCGGATTCATTGTCGCGGGTGGCGATGATGGACCGTCCGATGCCGGTGCGCCGCACGCGCCAAGTGATGAGGATGGCCACGAGCGAGGCCAAGAGACAGAAGTAGTAGACACCGTCGAAGTTGTTGCCCTTGACGGTCCAGAACAACAACTTGAATCCCTTGGCCCGGTCCACGTCCAAGGTTGCCGAACCGGCCCCGGAGAAACCGATCTTCTCGGCCACGATGAACCATGAGCGAATGGTGAGACCGAAGGCCAGGGTCACCACCGCCAAGTACAGCCCGCGCAGCCGCAGGGCCGGAATGCCCACGATCAGAGCGGCGATCACACCCCAGAGAACTCCGAGACCGAGCGACACGAAGTAGGGCAGCTCCCGAGCGTAGTAACAGGTGAGGTAGCCGCCCAGAGCCACGAATCCGAACTGACCAAGCGAAAGTTGACCACCCCAACCGGTGATGACGGTGACCGAGAGCGCCACGATCAGATACACGGGAATGGTCGAGAACTTGAGCATGTCGCTGGCCTTGTCCACTTGACTGGGCAGGGCGATGGCCACGGCGAGCAACAGTCCGAAACCAAGCAGCGTGAGCGTGCGATAGAGCGGGTGACGGGTGAGTTCTTGGCGCGCCGCCCGCACCTTGGTGGTGAGCTGCCAGGAGTCTTCGCGCATCGACTGCGTCCGGCCGATGGTGAAGAGCACTACGACCAACAGGGCGAAGAGAATGGCGATGTTCGATCCGGCGGGAACCTGTTTGGTGAGACCCCAGGTGATCAAGAAGCGATCCAACACTCCACCGACGAGCCCACCCACCAGCGTCCAGCCGAAGGACTTCATGCGACCGACCATGGCGGCGATGAGCGAGAGCAACAGCAATTTCGGTCCGAGGGCAGTTTGCACGGTGGCGATCGATCCACCCTGGAGGGGCGCGATGAGCAATGCACTCAGCGAGGCCAGGAGTCCAGCGAGGGCCCACACCTTGGTGGAGACACTGCGCACACCGATTCCGGCCAGTTGTGCTGCGGGCAGATTGTCGGCGGTGGCCCGCACGCTCATGCCGAAAGCGCTCTTCTGAAAGAGCCAACCGAGGAAGATCATCAGTGCCGGGACGAAGATGAGCACCGCCAACTGCGGCCCCGTCACGGTGACACCAAGGACGTCCCACTGACCGCTCAGGAGCACTGGATAGGTGACGCTGGTGGCCTGCTCGTCGGGAATGGGCAGGCGCAACTGCAGCAACTGGATGACCTGGGTGAGACCCAGGGTGGCCACGAAGAGCAGGAGTCGCGGCTGGGTGAAGAGTCGGCGCAGCACCAATTCGGCACCAATTCCGAGAACGACCCCGGTGACCAGCGCGAGTGGCAGGGACAATCCGTAGGAGATGTCGTAGCGCACTTGAAGGAGTGCCATCACGTAGCCACCGAAGGCTCCGATCTGACCGTGGGCGAAGTTGATGACGCCGGTGGCGCGGTAGATCAACAGCAATCCGAAGGCCACCAGCGAATAGAGGAGTCCTTGGATGAGGCCATCGAAGAGGATGTCGTTCGAATAGGTGAGCGAAGCGATCATCTCAGGCCCCCTCTCCCGACAGGAAGACTGCCCGCAGCAGATCTCCTCGCTCCAGCAGTTCATTGGCCGGACCTTCGAAGCGCACCTGACCCCGTTCCATGAACACGGCCCGATCGGCAATGGACAAAGCCACGTTCACCGACTGCTCGACGATGATCATGGTGATTCCCTGACGCTTCAGGTTCTCCACGACCACCAGTAGGTCCTGGACCACCACGGGGGCGAGCCCGAGAGACAACTCGTCGATGCAGAGCAGTTGCGGATCCAACATCACTGCTTTTCCGAGGGCCAACATCTGCTGTTGACCGCCCGACAATGAACCGGCCCGTTGATCCCGACGCTGATCGAGGATGGGGAACGTTTCGTACACCAGTGCCAGGCGTTCCTTGCGGCGCGCCGGATCTTCGATCTGACGGCTCCAGATGCCCAGGTTCTCGGCTACCGACATGGACGTGAACACCGCTTCGCCACCAGGAATCTGCACCAGTCCCATGGCCGCCCGGTATTGCGGATCGACGAGGGTGATCGTCTGGCCGTTCATACGGATGGCACCGCGATCGGGCATGACCAAACCGGCAATGGCCTTCAGGATGGTGGACTTTCCGGCCCCGTTGGTGCCGAGCAGAGCGAGCACTTCGCCACGACGCACTTCGAAGTTGACGTCGAAGAGCACCTGCAGATTGCCGTAGCTCACGTCCACGTTACGGACTTGCAACACCGGGACGTCATCGGGATTGGCGGCCAGACGATTGCGCTCGTCCTGAAGTTCGCGCAGTTCCGACACCGTGCGAGCGATATCGCCCCGCATGTAGCGCGTGCCGTA
>JBMTPW010000194.1:0-4149 GCA_049444115.1 Ilumatobacteraceae bacterium
TCGTTGCCGAGCGGCCTCGGCCAGTTCGTGCGGGCCGGAGGCCGGGTAGCCCTTGGCCGCCTGCACCGCTGCGGACCAGGTGCCGAGCAGAGAGATGATCCGGTCGGCATCGTCTCCGAGGGCGCGGACGACCGCTGCCAACTGCAGATCGGTGGCCACCTCCACTTGTTCGCGCACCTCGCGACCGGCTGTGGTGAAGGCGCCGTCCCGAATCAATCCACGGTGCTCGAGACGCTCGATGGCCGCGGCGAAGTCGTCCTCGCTCCAGCCCCGCGTGCCGCTGTACGACTTGAGAGGAAGACCCCAGAACAACTCGGTGAGAAGGCCGATCTCGGTGGCATCCAGACCAGCGGCGATCCACGCCGCCGTGTGGCAGTCGCCGCGGAATTCGCGCAGCATGTCGCCGAAATGCCAAACCACTGCAAGATCGGTGGCCGGAATCTCTTGACTGAGCGCACCGGCGAAGAGGGGGCGGCCTTCGGGACGAAGGACGTCGATGGCCCGCTGCAACACCGTGCGCACATCATCGACACCGGCTGGTGCGGCGCCGAGAATTCGCTCCAGATGGGCGACGGCCCCATCTCGACGGGCTGCGCACACGGTGCGGGCATCGGTGATCTGCCAGCCGGCAGTCACGGCCGGGATCACGATCACAGGATTGAACACGGCGAAGGCGGCGGCAACCAACTCTCCGGGCACCTGACCCATGAGCGACCCGCGACTGGTGAAGTACGAAACCATTTCGGGCATGGCGACACCATTCATGACGCCCGGGCTCGGCTGGAATCCGAGATTCACATAGTTGGCGTGACACTCCGGCGAGAAATAGACCTGACCGACGAGTGGTTCGAGTGCCCCACCGAGGGCACGGGCGACAGAGGAGATATCGGTTCCTGGCACGAGATCACCGTAGGACATGGACTGCCTAGACTCGCCACCGAACGAGGGAGCAACGGTGAGCGTGATGGTGGAGGTGTGCACGGAGGTGACCGATGAGGTGGTTGCCGCCTTCGCCAGCCTGATCCCGCAGTTGTCCTCCTCGAATCCGCCTCCAGATCGAGTGCACTTGGAAGAGATCGTGCGTCATGAGGCCTCGACGTTGTTCCTGGCCCGTCTGGACGACCGCATCGTCGGATCGCTGACCTTGGCCGTGTTCCCGATTCCTACCGGAATTCGCGCCTGGATCGAAGACGTGGTGGTCGACGAATCGGCGCGTGGACATGGAGTCGGTGAGGCGCTGAATCGACGGGCGCTCGATCATGCCCGTGCCCGGGGAGCCATAACAGTGGAGTTGACGTCGCGTCCGTCACGTGAAGCAGCGAATCGTTTGTACCAGCGACTGGGTTTCGTCAGTCGAGACACGAACGTGTACAGATTCTCTTTGGACGACTGAGTCAGCCGGCCTGTGTGATCGGTCAGCGAGTCCTGCCGGACAGCATCGGCAACAGCGCTTGCGCAACCTGCGCGGGACGCTCCTCGTGGCAGAAGAGACCAGCCCCATCGATGACCGAGAGCGATGCGTGCGGGAAGTCGGCGAGCATCGAATGCGTCCACTCCACTGGAAAGAACCTGTCACGTTCGCCCCAGATCAAATGGACCGGCACACCGATTTTCGAATGGATGCGCTTCAAGTCGCGAATCAGACGGTAGTCGAAACTTCGTAGCAACTGTATGGAAGCTTCTCGATGTGATCGTGAGCGGTGCAGCGGCTGAAGGAAGAACTCGTCGAATTCTCCGTCGAGAAGGGAGCGGTCGACGAAAGCATCGCCGAGTACGAGACGGTTGCGCCGCAGGCGCGGTCGTCCGGCCAGCCAGCCGAAGGCAGCACCGAAGCCAGGAAGTCGCCGGCCGGCTATGAAGGCTCGGAACTTCCAGCTCACACCGGTGGATTGCTCGGTGTCGATCAAACCGAGGGAGCGCAAGCGTGAATCGCCGGCCATTGCGTGTCGGGCGATCAGTCCGCCGCTGTCGTGACCGACCACCGCGACTTCCTCGAGACCCAGGAGGTCGAGTGTCCGCTGGACACTGATGATGTGGTTGTCGATCGACAGGGGCGTGCCAGCGGTGATCCGGCTGTCGCCGGCGCCGGGCAAGTCGATGAGATGGCAGGTGACATGGTCGACGAGATACGGCAGGAGTTTGCGGAAGGTCGCGCTGCTGACCGGCCACCCGTGCACGAAGAGGACATCTGGTCCGTGCCCGACGGTCCGGTAGGCCACCTCACCCATGCCGACATCGAGGAATCGAGCAGGAGGGTCACGGAAGAGTTGTGTTGCACTCGTGCTGTCCACTGGAGGCTCCTCTCAGAGATGTAGTAATCACTACAAATAAACAGTAGTTGAAGCGATCACTACGATCAACTTCGTGGGGTACCGGTACACGAAGGAGCAGATCCTCGAGGGCGCGCTCTCCGCTGCGCTCGAGGATGGTGTGAGTCGGCTCACCTTCGGACGACTCGCAAAGCAACTTGGAATCAGCGACAGAGTGATCGTGTACTACTTCCCGAGCAAGGACGACCTCGTCAGTGAAGTGCTCACGGCACTCGGGAGCGAACTGCAGCGGGCACTTGCGCCGATCTTCGTTCGAAAGGCTTCCGATCACGTACAGATGTTGCGGACGGCGTGGCCGGTGGTGGCCCGTGACGAGCTCGACCGCACGTTTGCGCTTTTCTTCGAGGCGAGTGGGCTCGCAGCATCGGGTAGCGAGCCGTACCGGACGCTCGTACCCCGACTGGTGGAGGGCTGGATCGATTGGGCGGCGTCGTTGATCGACGGCACGGCTTCCTACCGTCGGCGAGAAGGGGCCACCACGATCGCAGTCCTGGACGGCTTGCTGTTGTTGCGCCAACTCGCGGGCCCCGACCCAGCCAACCTTGCAGCCAAGGCCCTCACGACTCGCCGCCCCTCCTCACAGGGCGTGGATCGTGTCTGATCAGAAAAGGTGGACCAACGTGTATCGCTACTGCTTTGGGAGTTGAGTAGTCGTGGAACGAGAAGAGTACGTCGCAGTCAATCGCGCCAATTGGGACGCACGTGTGCCGCATCACGAACGGCGATACGGTCTCGAGAAATTTCAGGATCCGGAGCATCTCTCCGAAACGGTGCGTTTCGATCGGCCGCGCCTCGGCGACATCTCGGGGAAGAACACCGTCCACCTGCAATGCCACATCGGAACCGACACGCTGTCGTTGCACCGCTTGGGAGCCCGAGTCACCGGACTCGACTTTTCGGCACCGGCCCTGGACGTGGCCCGACGCTTGGCGCGGGACATCGGCGCCGACGCCGAATTCGTCGAAGCCGAGGTCTACTCGGCCCCGGAGGTCTTGCCACTCGGCTCCTTCGATCTGGTCTACACCGGCATCGGCGCGCTGTGCTGGTTGCCGAGCGCCACCCGATGGGCGAAGGTCGTGGCGGCCCTCCTGAAGCCCGGAGGTGAATTGTTCATACGGGAGGGCCATCCCATGCTGTGGTCGTTATGTGATGCACGCCCTGATGGCCTGGTCACCGTGGACTACCCCTACTTCGAGACCGGGGGCGAGGAGTTCGTGGAAGATTTCAGTTACGTGGCTCATGACGAGCCCTTGGGGAGCCCTTCGACCATTTCGTTCAACCACGGTTTGGCCGAGATCTTCAACGGCCTTTGGGAGGCGGGAATGAAGATCACTTTTTTCGAGGAACACGACTCGGTGCCTTGGAATCAGCTCGGGGACTGCATGGTCGAGGGCGACCTCGGTGAATGGCGTCTGCGGGAGCGACCCGAACGTCTGGCGGCCTCGTACACCCTGCGGGCGGTCAAGGGATAGGAAGCCCGTTCCAAGGGATCCCCCACGGTGTCGACGACAACAGTTAGGCTGAAGGCGTCGTGGCCGGGCCTGCCTGGTTTTTCGTGGAGGTGGCCAATGAGTTGTCACATCAACGAGCTCGATGTTGGCAAAAGGCCTGCTCGGGGCGTCGCCGTAAAATGTTTGATCAACACTCTTAATACTTGCGTTGCCCCTTGTGTGCCCTCAAAACCTGGTGTTAGTGTGTAAGGAAGCCCAAGGACAGGATGTTCGAATGTTGTACAAACTCGGTAATGACATGGTAGTGGAAGAACTCGAGGGTGAGTTCTTGGTCTGTGACCGCTCCCGCTCGGTAGTACACCGTTTGT
>JBMTPW010000195.1:0-4147 GCA_049444115.1 Ilumatobacteraceae bacterium
ATCGGCCCTTGAGGATCGTCGTCGATCTTGCCGCATTCGACTTCCCCGAAGTGCACGTCATTGACCGTGGCGAATCGACACAGCAACTGTCCTGGTGGCCGGGGCAAGGTGACGGCTTCGATACCGTCGAAGACGTGTTCGGTGGCCGGCGACAAACCGTCGAAGCGTTGGACCCGCTCGCGGTCGTGGATCACCACGAGATCGTCGGCGACGGTGGTGAGCTCCATCAGAACGTCGAGGTCAGGGTCGAATCCGCCGCTGAATGTGCGGTCGAGCCCACCATCGTCCACTGAAACGCCAGGACGTGGCGCCGATGGACTGGGAGTTTTCCGACACCACGACGCGTGGCCAGAGCGCTTCCATGGCGGTCACGATGGCAACGGCCTCTTCCGTGTTCGGCACCGGGGATATCACCGATGATGCACGCTCGTCGGACGCAGCAGAACTCACGGCAGGACTCACAGGGGCATGTTGCCGTGCTTACGACGCGGCAACTCTTCGCGCTTGGTGCGCAGCATCCTGAAACCGGCCACCACTTTCTGACGGGTCTCGGCTGGGTCGATGACGTCGTCCACGTAGCCGCGCTCGGCGGCCGCATACGGGTTCGCGTACTTCTCGGTGTATTCGGTCACCAGTTCGTTGCGACGGGCTGCGGGATCGGCGGCCTGCTGCAGTTCGCGCCGGTAGACGATCTCGACTGCACCTTGGGGTCCCATGACCGCCAGTTCCGCAGTGGGCCAGGCATAGGCCAGATCGGATCCGATCGACTTGGAATCCATCACCACGTACGCTCCACCGTACGCCTTGCGAGTAATCACCTGAATGCGCGGAACGGTTGCTTCGCAGTACGCATACAGCAGCTTCGCACCGTGGCGGATGATGCCGCCGTATTCCTGATCGACACCGGGGAGGAATCCGGGAACGTCCACCAAGGTGAGCAACGGCACGTTGAAGGCGTCGCAGGTTCGCACGAAACGGGCAGCCTTCTCGGCACTTTCGATGTCCAGCACTCCGGCCAGCACCATGGGCTGGTTGCCGACCACACCGATGGTTTGGCCGTCGACGCGGGCGAAACCGCAGACGATGGACTTGGCCCAGTGGGGGAAGTATTCGAAGAAGTCACCGTCGTCGACGATGGAAGCGATGACCTTCTTCATGTCGTAGGGCTGATTCGGTGACGGCGGCAGGATGTCGCGCAGTTCCGGACAGAGACGATCGGGATCGTCGCCGGTATCCAACATCGGAGGCTCTTCCATGTTGTTCTGGGGCAGGAACGACAAGAGATACCGCACATCGTCCAAACACGACTTCTCATCGGCCGACACGAAGGTGGCCACACCGCTCTTGCTGGCATGGCTCATGGCGCCGCCGAGTTCTTCGAGGGTCACTTCTTCCCCGGTCACCGTCTTGACCACATCGGGACCGGTGATGAACATGTGGCTTGACTCGCGCACCATGAAGATGAAGTCGGTCATCGCTGGTGAGTACACCGCACCACCGGCACACGGCCCGAGAATCACCGAGATCTGTGGGATGACTCCGCTCGATTGCACGTTGCGATAGAAGATGCCGCCGTAACTGGCGAGTGACACCACGCCTTCTTGGATGCGGGCACCGGCTCCATCGTTCAGTCCGATCACCGGTGCTCCGACGCGCAGGGCCATGTCCATCATCTTGTGGATCTTCTCGGCGAAGACTTCACCGAGGGCTCCACCGAACACCGTGAAGTCCTGGGCGAAGACGAACACCTTGCGGCCCTCGACGGTGCCCCAACCGGTGATGACACCGTCGGTGTAGGGACGCTCCTCCAGACCGGCGGCGTGGGCGCGATGTCGGGCCAGCATGTCGAGCTCCTGGAAAGAACCGGGGTCGAGCAGATAATCGATGCGCTCGCGGGCCAGCAACTTGCCCTTTTCGTGCTGACGTTCGACGGACCGCGGGGATCCGGCGTTGAGTGCCTGCTCCTTGCGGGACTGGAGGTCCTCGAGCTTTTCCTGCATGGGGTTGGTGCTGCTCACCCCTGGAACGCTACTCGCCCCCGGCGCGACCCGGCATGGCCCGAGGATCCCTGGAACGCTGACGAATTCAGGGCAACGATGTGGTGGTCGTGGTCGCCAGAGCGTCGCCACCCACGATGATGTTGTCACTGTTGGGAAGGGTGGTGGTGGGCAGTGGCACCACCGAGGTGACGGTGGTCGAACCATCCGAGACCGCAATGGACGTGACCGCCCCTGGTCCGGTGTCGAGAGGTTCGAGGCCGTTCGAGGTGACCTCGACCGTGAAGTTGGCCGGGGGCAAGGGGCCGCTCGGTCCGTTCGCCGTCACGGTGATGGTCCACAGTCCGGGTTCGCCGAAGGGAATACCTTCGGCCAGTGGCAGAAGTGCGCCACCGGCTCCGTTGAGGGGCACGGTCAACGTGATGCCCGGAGAATTCTGCGTGGGTGGATTGAACCGCACCACCAGGTTGCTCAGTTCGGCCTCGGGACTGAACACGTCGATGCGCACGGCATTGGGTCCCACTGCTGCCGGTCCGATACGAATCTGCACGTCGAGTGCGCCACCCGATCGCGTGCTCACGAATACGTATTTGGTGCGGTCGGCTCCCGGCGGAGGAATCTTCACTGGAAGTGTGGCCACGGCCCACGCGGTGATCAACAGTGCCAGGGCGCCGAAACCGATCTCCATGAGAACGGCACTGCGCAGACGTGTGGCAGCCTTGCCGGACAGTTGGCGTCGACGTGCCAGATTGTTGGCGATGTAATGACGGGCTGCTCCGCCGATGTAGATCATTGCGCCGACGGCCAGAATCTTGAGCACGATGAGTCGGCCGTGGCGACTGGAGAGGATGTCTCCTCCATCGAGTTGCCAGAGATGGACGAGGCCCGAAGCCGAGGCGATGACGATGAGCGGGGTCACCAGTCGGCTGAATCCACGCAGCGCCTGCACCAAATCCTCGTCACCGGGAGCGATGAGCACGGTGCGGGCCAACAAGATGAGTCCGCCGAGCCACACTGCCACGGCCAAGTTGTGCACGCCTCCGGCGGCCACGCCGACGAGGGAAAAATCGTCCTCGGTTCGGGTGAAGGCAAAGGTGAAGACCGCGGCTCCGGGCAAGGCGAGTGACAAGGTTTGGGACTGCGGATCGAGCAGGCTCTCGGGCCGCATCATGACGATGACGCTGGCTCCCACCAGGGCCACACGCGCCAGGATCGAGATGCCGCTGAGATTGTCGAACAGATCGGCCCACCCGAACGGGCTGAGAGTTTCAGTGACCGATCGACCCGATATCAGCGAGGCGCGCAGGACGGCAGTGAAGTACGTACTGATCATCGACAGCACCCAGGCCATGCGGAAGTAGTTGCGGGTCACGTCGTAGTCGATGCCCTCGGGCCAATAGAGCACGATGAGGACTGCGCCTCCGAAGAGTGCGGCGAGGGCGAGGTAGGACACCAGTCGCGCCAGGCCGAGTGGTCCACTCACCGGAGGAGCATCGGTGGCGTTCCCGGCAGTGTCGGAGGCGTTCGAGCCGGTGCCGGCATCGGTGGTGGGGTCGAGGACCCGGAACGAGAAGGTGCCGGTGGCGACCTTGCCGTCGGCTTGCGGTAGCGAATAGGAGACGTTGCACGTTCCGGGTGGCAGCACACCCACCACCGGGGCCACGAGCGAAACCCCGTCGAGGCCGACGGTCACCGTGCCCAGCGGTGCTGGCGCTTCATTGCAGACTGCCTGGAGGACGGAGCTATTCAGAACTGCAGCACTGAAGGTGGCCACGATCTGACTCGGGGAGACGATGATCTCGGCCCCGTCCGCCGGTTCCGAGGACACCAGGACGGTCTCGGCCCCCACCGAGGGCCCGACGAAACTCGCCACTCCAATGGCCAGTGCGACCCCGCCCATGAATCGAACCATGCGGCGACGGTCCGAATTTCGCCGGGAGGGGACGCTGAGGAGGGTCGGCATGACTTCCCTCCACGGTAGTTCTCACCCCTGCGATCAGCCGGGACACCCGGGATCGAGCGTGGTCACGGCCTCGTTCGGGTGTTCAGCCGCATTCTCCCTTCTACGAGGCTCGAGGAAGGCTCGCTGATCACCACCTGTCAGTGAATTCCTGAGCTGGAATATGTCGTCTGGGCCTCGGGGACGGGTC
>JBMTPW010000196.1:0-4129 GCA_049444115.1 Ilumatobacteraceae bacterium
TCGCTCAGCGCACCGTCGGTGTCAACGCCCGCGACACCGATGTCGAACGCGACGTTCCGCTGGCTGTCTTCCTGAGCCGGGTCACCGAGGATGTGCGAGGGACGAGAGTCTGAGTCCGATGTTGGACATTCTTTGGTCGGGCTGGAGATCCCAGTACATCGCCTCGCTTCCGCCAGGTACTGCCCCCGCAGCGGGCCCGAGTGTCTTTCGTCGCATCCTGGAGTCCGGCCTCAGTGATGTGGAGGCCTTCATCGTCCATCGCGGTCATCATGTGTTCGCCATCATGAACTCCTATCCCTATGCAGTGGGTCATTTCATGGTGGTGCCGTATCGGCAGGTCGCTGCTCTCGAGGATCTGGATGACGAAGAGTCCCGTGAACTGTGGTCCACGGTGACCGAGGGCGTCCGAGTGGCCAAGGCGGCGTTGGCGCCGGAGGGGTTGAACGTGGGACTGAACATCGGTTCGGCGGCCGGAGGCAGTGTCAACGAACATCTTCATGTCCACGTGGTGCCCCGCTGGTCCGGTGACAACAACTTTCTGGTGGCCACGGCGCGCACCAAGTCCATTTCCCAGCCGTTGGATGTCACAGCCGCAGCGCTGCGTTCGGCCTGGCGGGAACGGGAGTCGGACCGTAGGGTTTCGCCATGAGCGAGTCCGCTGAATTCCGCGATCGCCTTCCCGATGAGTTGGTGGCCATCACCCATTCGGAGGACTACTCCTTTCCCGACAACAGTCGTCGGCGTATCCCCGGCATCTTGTACGTCGTCCTCGGTTGTGCGGTGGGGGCGACGTTTCTCGTGCGCGGTGACGACGGTCCGCTGGTCAATGGCGGGCTCTTGGCGGGGTCGGTGTTCCTCGTGATCGTGGGCGCCTTCTCCATCAGTTCGGGCTGGCCGATGTCCATCGACGAGCAAGGAGCTCTGGCGGCTGCCGGCTCGGCCGTCGGATTCGCCGTCGGACATGCGTCGGCTCAACAGGTCTGGCGGGGAGTGCGCAGTCGCCCCACCTGGCGGGTGCTGTGCTACTCAGGTGAGGATCCACCGCGTCAGCGGGCATTGGTCCTGGTCGATGCGGTGAACGGGCGGGTTGTCGAACAACTGACGCAGGACAGTCCGGAAGCCTGGTCCACGGACGCCGGCGAAACCCAGGGCTAGGCTGACATCCATGTTCGACGGCCAATTCCGTACCTCGGTCGACCGCGCCGTCAAGCCGATTGGCGATCGACTTCGTCGGACCCGTATCTCTCCCGATCACTTGACCATTGCCGGCCTCGTCATCGCTGGCGGAGCCGCAGTGGCCATCGGGGCCGGTTTCTTGGCTCTCGGTCTGCTCCTGGTCATCTTGGCGGCTCTGCCCGATCTGCTGGATGGAGCGCTCGCCAAGGCATCGAACACTTCCAGCCAGCGTGGCGCGTTCTTCGACTCGGTGGTGGATCGGGTGACGGACTTCTTGCTCTTCGGGGGAGTCGCTTGGTATTTCGCCGGCAACGAATCTCCGTATCTGACCGTGTTGCCGTTCGCCGTGGCGGGCATGAGCGGAGTCATCTCCTACGAACGGGCCAAAGCGGAGTCCCTCGGATTGAGCGCCAAGGGCGGTCTGATGGAACGCGCCGAGCGGATCATCATGCTCTGTCTCGGGCTGTTGTTCCCGCCTCTGCTGATTCCCATCCTGTGGGTCATGCTGGTCCTCACCACGGTCACTGCGGTGCAGCGATTCGTGAAAGTGTGGAAGCAGGCCGCCGTGGCGCCAGTGACCGCGGCTCGAATCGAAATGCGGCGTTCGCGCCGTCAGAGCCGCCGGGCGGCGCGGATGTCGCGTCGGACGCGAGCCACGCGGCACCTGCGCTGATTCATGGCCCCGCAACAGGACGAACCCGCCTCGGGTCGGGACCTGTTCACACCGTTCCGGGAACTGGGCAACTCGCTGACCGTGGGCTCGTATCGTCTCGGTTCCCTTCTGGCCAAGGCGGTGCCCGGTCCTTTGAGCGGTCCCGTCGGATCCTTTCTCGGGACGCCGGCGGCCTTGGGAATGCGTGATCGTCGGCTCATGGTCGAGCGGCACATGCGTCGGGTTCGTCCCGATGCCGGAGCCTGGGAGATCCGACGTCTGACCCAACAGGTTTTCGAGAGTTATGCCCGCTACTACCTCGAAAGTTTTCGCCTCACGGGGCTGTCGGCACGGCAGGTCGCAGGATCTTTCACCGTCTCGGGGTACGACGAATACCTGCTTCCTGCTCTGGAGAGAGGCAACGGCGTCGTCCTGGCACTGCCCCATTTGGGTGGATGGGAGTGGGCCGGTCGGTGGGCCGCTGATCGCGGCCATCGTCTCTCGGTGGTCGTCGAACCCTTGGAGCCACCAGAGTTGTTCGAGTGGTTCGTCGATCTGCGACGACGCTTCGGGATGAACGTGATTGCTCTCGGTCCCGAGGCCGGCACCGCATGTCTGGCCGCTCTGCGTCGCAACGATGTTCTCTGCCTTCTCAGTGACCGCGATCTGACGGGAACCGGCGTTCCGGTGGACTTCTTCGGAGAAGCGACCACCTTGCCGGGGGGACCGGCGACATTGGCACTGCGCACTGGTGCGGCATTGTTGCCCACTGCGGTCTACTTCACCGATCGCAGTTCCGGGCATCACGGAGTCATTCGACCTCCTCTCGATTGCACCCGACAGGAGGGTTTCCGGGCCGACGTCCACCGCATCACCGAACTGCTGGCCGCGGAATTGGAGGCGCTCATTCGGCGTTCGCCGGAACAGTGGCATTTGCTCCAGCCGAATTGGCCCAGTGATCCTGGTTTCTCTCAGTTCGTGGCTGCCAACGCAGCACGCTTCGGGTCCTGAAGGGCGCTCAGTCGGCCATCAGCGAGAAGAGCTCGTTGATGGCCTTGATCTGACCGCCCGAGGTGCTGGACATGACGGCGATCGGTTGCACTCCGATGTCGTACCACCGCTCGAAGCCGGCGCGTACTTCGTCGGGGGTCCCGAAGAGAGTGCAGTCGGCGAGCCACGCATCGCTCATCAGTGCGGCATGGTCCTGGCGGTTGCCAGCGGCGATGGCTGCTTCGATGGCTTCCATCTCCTCCACGTATCCGGCGGCCTTCCAATAGTTCCGATAGTTCGGAAGGCGCACGTAGACCGCCATGGTCCTGCGATTGACAGCCGCAGCAGCGGAACGATCGTGGTCGATGACGGTGGGGATCATGTTGGCCACGTAGAAACCGTCGCGTCGCTTCGTGCGGCGTACCTGTTCCGAGGTGTAGCGATGACTGGCATTGGCCCAGAGGGATCCATCGGCGACGTCCAGTGCCAGGTCGAGCATCTTGTTGCGCATGGCCGCCAGGTACAACGGCGGCAGTGACCCCGAGTATTTCTCGTCGGCGTGCAACCCTTCGACGAAGTCGCGCATGTCGGTGAGAGGCGGTCCCATCGACACTCCCATTCGTTTGACCATTGGTTCGTGACTCACGCCGAGTCCGAGGGCGAAACGGGCCCCATGTTCGTCGGAGCCGGCGATTTCGTGAACATGGCTGGCGAGGGCTCCGATTTCGGAGCGGGCCGTCCCATAGATGCCCTGGATCGCCGTGAAGAAGCGGATTTCAGAGGTCACGTGCGCCAGACTCACGCACAGCCCCAATGCTCCGCCGAGCGTCGGACAGGCCAGTGCCGGGAAGCCCCGTTGTTCTGCTTCGACGGCCAGTTCGAGGATGGTCCGTCGCTTACCTGGTGAGGCCACGATGGACAGCGCCGGCAACTGCATCGCATCGACCGTAGCCCAGTCGAGGGTGCTGCTCGCTAGGTTGGTCGCAAATGGACGGCGATCGACCAGCGCAGCCGCTGCGCATCGGCCTGCTGTGCCCGTACAGCCTCACGATTCCTGGAGGAGTTCAAGGTCAGGTCATGGGCCTGGCTCGATCCTTGCGCCGACTCGGTCACGAGGTGCGGGTTCTCGGCCCATGCGACGGTGCACCACCGGATACGTTCGTGACTCCCATCGGGGAGTCGTTGCCGACGGTGGCCAACGGTTCGATCGCTCCGTTGGCTCCCGATCCGTCTGCGGCCCTCAGGACGATCCGCGTCCTCCACGACGAGGAATTCGACGTCCTTCATCTTCACGAACCGTTGGTTCCCGGG
>JBMTPW010000197.1:0-4122 GCA_049444115.1 Ilumatobacteraceae bacterium
CACACCGATGAAGAGCGCCTCGACGACCACCCCTCCGAGCACCTGACGACGCTCGGCCCCGATCGCTCGGAGCAGACCCGACTCCCGTCGTCGGCGTGCGACCGTCAGCGCGAATGTGTTGAAGATGATGGTCACACCAATGAGCATCGCGACCACGGCGAAGGCGAGCAGGAACACCGTCAAGAATTGCAGTGGTGACGTCGCCGCATTCTGCATCGACGCGACGTGGACTGCGCCACTCGTCACCTCCGCATCGGGGAACGCCGCCAGGCGGCCCAGCACCTCGGTGGCATCGGAGTCGTCAGCGATTCGGACGAGCACCTCCGTCGGCGCGTCTGCGTCCAGCCAGCCGGGTACGGCGACATCGGGGACGAGAACGGTTCGCTGCAGCGGCGCCGCATCCGCCGAAGCGAACGTGGCGATCCCGACAATGGTCGCGTCGTGCATGCCCGTCGCGGTGAGAACCTGGACCGTGTCGCCGAGGGTGACGCCAGCATCTTCGGCGACTGCCCGATCGATCACGATCTCCCCGGGGACCGTTGGTGGCCGACCGCTTGTCAGTCGGAACGGGTTGAGCGCGGGATCAGCGATCCAATTGCGCCCGACATCGCTCGCGGTGCCGGACCCTACCGACGAGCCGTTGACGACCAACTTCGCGAAGCCCACCCACTGAGGCGCCGCGCTGATCACACCGTCGACGGCTGCCACCCGCTCCGTGATGTCGGCCGCCAGCGATTGCCGAACGTACCCGCCCAGCTCGCCCGGCCCCCCGTCGGACTCGCCGAGGACGATGCCCTGGACCACTGCATCAGCCCCGGCGAGCGCCTGGGCGATGTCGTCGGCCGCTCGGCCGCGCATCGAGTCGGACAACACCAGTGTGGCCATGAGGAATGCGACCGACAGCGTGATCGCCGTCCCCGTCAGAACGAACCGTCCCCGACTCTCGGTCACGCTTCGAACAGCACTCCGGAACATCTCGGTCACCGCCCCAGGTGCTTCATGACGTCGAGCACGGCATCGGTCGATGGGCGATCCACGACTTCGTGGACACGGCCGTCGACGACGAACACCACCTGATCCGCCCAGGCGGCGGCGTTCGGATCGTGTGTCACCATCACGATCGACTGGCGATGCTGGTCGACCGCAGACCGCAGGAATCCGAGGATTTCCTGTCCTGTGTGGGTGTCCAGATTGCCGGTGGGCTCGTCGGCGAACACGACCTGTGGCCGGGTCACCAACGCCCGTGCGACGGCGACTCGCTGCTGCTGGCCGCCCGACAACTCGGCCGGGCGATGGTGCAAGCGGTCGCCGAGGCGCAGCAGCGACACCACCTGATCGAGCATCGCGGCATGCGGATGACGGCCCGACAACTTCGACGGCAGGCAGATGTTCTCCAACGCCGTCAGCGTCGGAACCAGGTTGAACGCCTGGAACACGAAGCCGATCCGCTCGCGGCGCAGCAACGTCAACTCGCGGTCGTCGAGCGACGACAGTTCGGTGTTGCCGACGAACGCCTTGCCGGCCGACAGTTGGTCGAGGCCCGCCGCGCAGTGCATCATCGTCGACTTGCCCGAGCCGGACGGACCCATCACCGCCGTGAACCGCCCGGCGGGGAATGCGATGGTCACGTCGTCGAGTGCCACGACAGCCGCCTGGCCGCTGCCGTACCGCTTGACGGCCCCAACGAGCATGGCTGCGGCATCGTCGGTGCCTGCGGGCGATGAACTCGCGAGCTGATCGACGAGCGTGGAATCCGGACGTGTGTGCATGAGGTCTCCAATGGGTGGTCGATGCTCTTCACCATGACGCCAGCCGTAACCATCAGCATCCGTCCCCGGGAGGCAGCGCCTACGCCCTCGAGAGTAACCATCGAACGCGACCGTGTCAGGACGATCGCAGGGATCTGGGCGACTCCGTCGCGTGCTAGGCCAGAGCGTCATTGGAGACCTCGTCGGCCGTTGGCTCGAGATCATCGCCCGGCAGGACTCAGGCGTCCCGCTCCGCCTCGAGAGCGAGTCGACCGACGACATCGAAGCCCTCCGCCCGCCACCACCACGACCCGCCTCACCCGGGCGGGCGACGGCGTTCAGTCGCTGAGTACGACCAGCGGAATCGTGCGATCGGTCTTGTCCTGGTACTTGCCGTAGTGGGGGTACGTAGCCACGACCTTCGACCAGAGGCGCTCACGTTCGTCGCCGGTGGCGGTTCGCGCCGTCATCAACCGGGATGGGCCACCTTCGAGTCGCACGGTCACCTGCGGATTTGCCAGCAGGTTCAAGAACCAAGCCGGATGCCGATCATCACCGCCCCGCGAGGCCACGATCACCCAGGCGTCGTCTTCCTGTACGGGGGAGGTGAGCATCACCGACCGTCGCTGTCCGGTGTGTCGACCGGTGGTGGTCAGTTCGAGGACCGGCATTCCCCCGGCCCGCCAGCCGACTCGGTTGCCGGTGACGGCCAGGATCGTGCGGTGGATCGTGTTCATGGCCTTGAGAGCAAGATCGGCAGGCATGACGTGACGTTAGCGGTCGAGCTGTGATCACCAGTTCTCGCGACGACGGCCGGCCTTCTTGGCACTGTCCAGTTTCTTGCCGGCGAGACGCCGCTCCACCGAGCCTCGTGTCGGTTTGGATTTGCGTCGGGTCGGCGGCGGTGGAGCGGCGGCGCGATCGACGAGCAGGGCCAACTGTTCGCGACAGGCCTGACGGTTTCGCCACTGACTGCGACTCTCTTGGTTGGACACCGTGATGCTGTCTCCCAGTTCGGCGCGAACACGGTCCACGAGATGGACTGGACCGCGCAGTTCACGAGTGGGAACCGCAAGTGTGGCGCGTGAGGAGGTCTTGTTCACGTGTTGCCCGCCAGCTCCGCTGGACCGGGTGAAGGACCAGACCATGGCCGAGGCCGGGACGATCACGCCGCTTCGGGTCCGCAGGTCCCCGTCGATTTCGATGCGGGGATTCACTGGTGATGTCCGGAGATGTTCAGTTGCGTGGCACCTTGCTCCATGGCAGGTCTTTGTCGAGGCGGGGTTCTCCGGGAAGTCCGAGCACTTGTTCGCCGAGGATGTTGCGCATGATCTCACTGGTGCCACCCTCGATGGAATTGGCCCGAGAACGCAAGAAGGAATGTCGGACACCGCCGTCGGAACCGTCCACGGACAGATTCTCCGGGCGGCGGAACGTGTAGTCGAACTCGATCATTCCGGCGGCCCCGAGGAGTTCGACGGCGAAGGCGGTGGTCTCCTTGTTGAATTCGGCGAGCATCAACTTGGCGATCGAACCTTCCGGGCCGGGATTGCCGGCCTTGGCCGCTTCGGAAGCCCGCATGTTTGTGAGGCGCAAGGTTTCGCTGCGACACCAGAGTTGCATGAGGCGATCCTTGTGGGCCGCAGAGCGGTCCGACTCCGGACGACCTTTCCAGATCTTCACCACTTCATCGATCGGACCACGACGGCGCGCCGTGCCTCCGCCGCCTCCACCGATCGCGGTTCGCTCATTCATCAGTGTGGTGAGCGCTACACGCCAACCCTCGCCGACGTCCCCGATGCGATGGGCATCGGGAATACGGGCGTCGGTGAGATAGACCTCATTGAATTCGGCCTCGCCGGTGATCTGGCGCAACGGCCGGACCTCCACGCCTGGGGAGCGCATGTCCACGGCAAAGTAGGTCATGCCCTTGTGCTTGGGTTGATCGGGATCGGTGCGCGTCACGAGCATTCCCCAGTCACCGAGATGGGCGAGGGTGTTCCACACCTTTTGACCGTTGACGATCCACTCGTCACCGTCACGCACGGCGCGGGTTCCAAGGCCGGCGAAGTCGCTACCGGCGCCGGGCTCGCTGAACAGCTGACACCATCGCTCTTCGCCGGTGAACATGGGTCGCAGGAAGCGTTTCTTGACCTCGTCGGACCCGTGGGTGACGATCGTCGGCCCGGCGAGGGCGATGAAGAACGTGGAGGGATCCTGGGGTTGGGCTCCAGCCTTGCGCAGACGGTCTTCGACCAAGCGGTTCAGTTCCGGCCGCACACCGAGACCTCCGAACCCTTCGGGAAAGTGCACCCAGGCCAATCCGTGGTCGTAGCGGGCGCCACGGAAGGTGATGTTGTCGACCGTCTTCGGA
>JBMTPW010000198.1:0-4117 GCA_049444115.1 Ilumatobacteraceae bacterium
GATCATCCCCGCGCCGAAGGGGAAGTGGGCAAGGTGGGCGTGTCCATCGATTC
This sequence comes from Ilumatobacteraceae bacterium, assembly GCA_049444115.1. Classification (GTDB taxonomy): domain Bacteria; phylum Actinomycetota; class Acidimicrobiia; order Acidimicrobiales; family Ilumatobacteraceae; genus Casp-actino8. Next base: position 54 of record JBMTPW010000198.1, read on the forward strand.
GATGGCCGATATGCGATTGTTGTTGAAGGATCTGCCACTCGACAAGGTCACCACTTCGATGACCATCAATTCCACCGGGGCCATCTTGTTGCTGATGTACGAACTGGTGGCCGAAGAGCAGGGTGTGCCGGCGTCGGCCATCAGCGGCACCATCCAGAACGATCTGCTCAAGGAATACATCGCGCGGGGCACCTACGTGTATCCGCCGCGGCCGAGTATGCGGATCATCACGGACATCTTCGGCTATTGCGCGCAGCACGTGCCGAAGTGGAACACCATCTCCATCTCCGGCTACCACATCCGCGAAGCCGGCTCCACGGCGGTGCAGGAGATCGCCTTCACCATCGCCAACGGCATCGCCTACGTGGAAGCAGCCATCGCCGCAGGACTGGATGTCGACGACTTCGCGCCGCGGCTCTCGTTCTTCTGGAACGCTCACAACAATTTCTTCGAAGAAGTTGCCAAGTTCCGAGCCTCGCGCCGCATCTGGTACCGCATCATGCACGAGCGTTTCGGAGCGAAGAAGGAAGCCAGCAAGTTGTTGCGTTTCCACACCCAGACAGGTGGCAGCACGCTCACTGCCCAGCAGCCCGAGAACAACATCGTGCGCGTGGCCGTGCAGTCGATGGCCGCAGTGATGGGCGGCACGCAGAGTCTGCACACCAACGGGTTCGACGAGGCCCTCAGCCTGCCCACTGAACGAGCGGCGCGCATCGCCCTGCGCACGCAGCAGATCATCGGCTACGAGAGCGGCATTGCCGACACCCCGGACCCGCTCGCCGGCAGTTATCTGGTGGAGACGCTCACCGACGAGATCGAGAAGCGTGCGCTGGAATACATCGCCCGGATCGACGAATTGGGCGGTGCAGTGGCGGCCATCGAACAGGGCTACCAGATGGACGAGATCGAACAGGCGGCCTACGAATACACGAAGTCGATCGATGATGACGAACGGGTCATCGTCGGTTTGAACAAGTTCACCGTGGACGACGATCCCGAACCCGAAGTGTTCCCGATCAATCCGGAACTGGAGCGGGGCCAGAAGGCTCGCCTCACCGAGTACAAGGCAGCCCGGAACATGGCCAAGGTGCAGGCTGCACTCGATGCCGTGGTGGCGGCTGCCCGTGGCACCGACAATCTGATGTATCCGATGAAGGAAGCTCTGCGAGCCGACGCCACCTTGGGTGAGATCAGCGACGCGCTGCGAGGCGTCTTCGGGGTGTATCAGCCCTGATATCGGTCGAGCCGATATGGCTCAGCGATCGAGTTATGGCTCAGTGATCGAGAACGGTGATCTGCGGCGCCGGCCGTGTCGGTGTCTCAGGCACGGACACGGCCCAACCCAGGTACATCAGCGACACGATGGTGGTGTCCGTGGGGAATCCGCAGAACTGGGCGACAGGATCATTGGCGCCCCGGGGACAGCTGCCCCAATAGGTCGCCAGGCCTCGGGTGGTGGCCCCGAGCATGAAGTTCTGCACCGCAACCGCCGTGGCGTCGCGGTTCTCGGCGGTGCGCGTGGGCGAGTCGCCAGCGACGCTGCCGATGATCATCACCGTCGGGGTGCGCAGATACTTCGTGCGCGCCTTGGCGACTTTCTCCGGTTCGTCACCGTGGGACTCCATGGCTTCGGCGATGACCTCGCCCAAGCGGACCCGGGCTCCACCGGAGACCGTTGCGAACCGCCACGGCCAGGTTCGTTTGTGGCACGGAGCCCAGGTGGCCAGCGTGCAGAGTTCCTCGACGATGTCGTGTTCCACCGGGCGATCCCGATCGACCACCATGCTGGTGCGCCGCGCCCGGATGACGGCATCGACGGCGGCTTTGGCTTCGGGACCGAAGGTTGCTGTCATCGATCAGCTGGCCGATGCAGCGAAGTGCGCAGCCAAACGTTGGAGCGTGGCCTCGATGGACTTCTTGTTCTTCGCTTGGGCGTTCATCACCTTGAGCATCAGCGGTGACTTGTTGTGCGTCCAGTCGAACTGCTCGGTGACGTTCGAACCACCCTCGGCGGGTTCGATGATGTAGCGCCAGATGTGTCCACCGAGATGACGCCAGCCGATCTGGCGCGGCTCGTCGAACTCCACCACTTCATTGGTGATGCGGTACTTGAGCCCGATCTTCATGTCCATGCCGAACTTTGCTCCGAGCGACAGTCGCTCGGGGGCGTCGACGCGGGCCGCCTTCACCGAACCAGACCCGTCGATGAGGCTGTGCTGGCGCGGATCAGCCAGTAGATCGAAGATCGCCTGCGGCGCGGCAGGAACGAATGTGGTAACCGAAATGACTTTGTTCGTGGTCATGATGCTCCTTGTTGTGATGGTGAATGGTGGTCAGATGGTGAGAACGGCCTCGGCACAACGACGCCCCGAATACAACGCCCCTTGGATGGAGGCGGTGTCTCGGTGATCGCCACACACGAAGAGTCCGTCCCCGAGAGCGACGCGATCCTTGGGATGGAACGGTGGTGATTGATCGGGTTGGCCATGGTCGATGCGATATGTGCGCAGGTGGCGCCACTGGTTCACCACGGGGCCGAACATGCCGGTCAATTGGGTACGGGCCAAATCCTCGAGGTCGGCCGCGCGCAGCGAGTGCTCCTCGCAACCCGGAACGGCGGCAGCCACCAAGTGGCGTCCGACCGGTGCATACGACGGCGCAATGTTGCTCATGACTGCGACGTTCAGCACCGGGCCCTGTCCGGTTCCGTCGAGCACGATCAACTTGCGTTTGGTCGGCGGAGCGGGGGCATCGAAGTAGACGCAGCCCACACTTCGTGAGCGCACCTCGGGCAAGCCGAGCAAAGTGGAGGCTCGAGGTCCCTCGACGGCCACCACCACGGACCGGGCGGTCACGGTTTGGCCAGTCGCCGTGGTGACACGGCCGGGTGCCACCGAGACGATAGGTCGCGAGAGATGGATCCTTTCATCCGGGAGGTGCGCAGCCAATTGATGGGAGATCGCGCCCATGCCATCGGCCGGAACGGCGGCGTCGCCCTCGGCGAGCATGCGGAAGATGATGTCGAACATTCGGCGCGAGGCGGTGAGGTGAGGATCCAGTTGAATGCCACCGACGAGCGGCGTGAAGAACTGCTCGATCATGCGCGCCGAGAATCCGGAATCACGCAAGAGTTCCGACGTGGCGCGGTCATCGCCTCGCAACAGTGATGCCGCTCGACCGCGGGTGACGCGCCATCGCAAGGCAGCAATGCGAGCCTTGTCGGCGATGGAACCCACTGGAGCAGTCGCCGTGGCCCACAATGCAGTCGGTTTGCGAAACGGATCCGACACTTCATAGCCGCGTCCGTTCTTCCACACCAGAGCACCGGGATCGAAGGACTGGAGCTGCAGCGCCGGGACATCGAATTGCCGGTGCAGTTCCGGATAGGCGGTGAGGAGGATCTGGAAACCGCGGTCGAGGATGAAACCATCGACGCGATCCGTGCGCACTCGGCCGCCAACGCCATCGGACGCCTCGAAGATCTGCACGTCGCGACCAGCGGCATGAAGATGCCGTGCGGCGCTCAGTCCGGCAAGGCCTGCGCCGACGACGGCGACGTCACAGGAATCGGGTAGTGCGGACATCGAGTGATGGTGTCGAGACGTGGATCAGGCCGGGCGGCCGAGCAGGGATCGCAGCGCCGATTCGAGATCGGCGTGACGGAACGCGAAGCCGGACCTCTGCAGCACGGTGGGCAGAACCTTCTGGCCAGTGAACAGAAGAGCATCGGCCAGCTCGCCGCCGAGCAGCAGCTTCGGGCCGAAGGACGGCACCGGCAGGAGCGACGGACGTCGCAACACCTTTGCCAGGGTCTTGGTGAACTCGGCCTGCGTGACCGGATGAGGGGCCGTGAGATTCACGGCCCCGGTCACATTGGCCGTGAGCAAGTGATCGATGGCCATGACTTCGTCGTCGATGGAGATCCAGCTCTGCCATTGGCGACCCGAACCCATGCGTCCTCCGGCACCCACTTTGAACAGTGGGAGGAGCTTCTTGAGCGCACCGCCCTTGGGGCTGAGCACGATGCCGGTGCGCAAATGAGCGACTCGGATGCCGGCTCGGCT
>JBMTPW010000199.1:0-4115 GCA_049444115.1 Ilumatobacteraceae bacterium
CGGTCCTGACCTGTTTCACGGGAACCCGTTGCACAGGACCCAACCGTCACCACACCCGGCAGTTGCCGAACGAAGCAACATCAGACTACCGGCCACTCCCCCTGGCCGGCCTGGCCACAAGTTTTTCCACTTTGGACACCAGTTGGGGTGCGTCCAGTTCCGCGCAGATACGAGCGAAATCCGATGTCGGACCGGACCAACGCCACTCGGCGACGTTCCCCACCGGAACCGTCGACACCGTTGTGGCGATCTTCTTGAAGAGCATGGCCAGATCTCGCTGAGAGGCCAACGTACCGGCCAACTTGGCGGCGCTGCGCAGGCCGGAGACGTCCCATTCCTCGTGGGAGTCGGGAATCTCCTCGATACAGCCGTAGCGGGCGAGCACCGTGGCCGCCGATTTCGCTCCCCAACCGTCGATTCCGGGAAATCCATCGGCGCTGTCTCCCACCAACCCCAGATAGTCCGCAATGCTCGCCGGGCCGACTCCGAACTTGGCCACGACGGCATCCTCGTCGATGAGTCCCGAGCCGTCCTTGATCATCTTGCGTCGATCGATCTGCACGACGCGCCGGCCCTTCACGCACTGTCCGAGATCCTTGTCCGGTGAGAGGATCTGCACCTGCTGAACCGTTCGGTCGCCATCAGCGACGGCTGCTGCCGAGGCCAGAGCATCATCGGCTTCATATTCGATCATCGGCCACACCGTCACTCCGAGAGCAACCAACGCTTCTTCCAAGACCGGAATCTGATCCTTGATCTCGGGTTCCATGCCCTCGGAGGTCTTGTATCCCGGCCAGAGGTCGTTGCGGAAACTTTCGATGACGTGATCGGAGGCCACTCCGATGTGCGTCGCGCCTTCAGCGAGCAGGGCGATGGTCGAATTCAACACCCCTGCCGTGGCGACGCGGCCCGACGGCGTCGAAGATCGCACCGCTTGTCCGTAGAACTGACGGTAGAGCTCGTATGTCCCGTCGATGAGGTGGACGATGAGTTCACCTCGGTCTGCCGTAGCCATGACTCCAGTGTGCCTGCTGAGAACCACGCCGGCACCGCGCACCACTCGGTCCTCAAGAATCGGTCCCGTTTCCACATCTGGTTCAAGAGTCGTCCGGCGGTGTCCGACACCTCACCGTGTCCGTTCCGGCTCCCCTCTTTTCCATCGACACCGACGACCTGTCGGTGGTGCGGATGGTGTCCGACCTCGTGGCCCACGGACTACGCGCCCGCGCCTCCGACATCCACTTGGAACCACTACAGGACGACGTCCGCATTCGGTTGCGCGTGGACGGCAGTCTCGTGGACATCGGCCACGTCCCGCACGATCACCATGTGGGGCTCGTCAGTCGTCTCAAGATCCTGGCGGGAATGAACATCGTCGAACGACGTCGACCGCAGGACGGCCAATTCTCCACCTCCGTGGACGGCCACGACGTGGATGTACGACTGGCCTCGGTCTCCACGGTGTTCGGCGAGAAGATCGTGATGCGTCTGCTGGACAAGAACCGCACCACCACCGGGCTGGCGGAGCTGGGAATGCCACCCGATACGTATCGGCTCTTCGACTCCCTGGTGCACTCGCCTTTTGGCATGGTCGTGAGCGCCGGACCCACCGGAGCGGGTAAGACCACCACGCTCTACGCGTCGTTGCGGGAACTGGATGCCGAGCACACCAACATCACCACCATCGAGGATCCGGTGGAATACGTCTATTCCGGGATCAATCAGATCCGCACCAACGAACAGGCCGGATTGACCTTCAGTTCCGGATTGCGAGCATTGCTTCGACAGGACCCCGACGTGATCCTGGTGGGCGAGATTCGTGATGCCGAGACCGCCCGCCTCGCGGTGCAGGCCGCCCACACCGGCCATCTGGTGCTCTCCTCGATTCACGCCACCGATGCCAGTGCCGCTCTCCATCGATTCATCGAAATGGGGATCGAGTCCTTCCTGGTTGCTTCCGCAGTGATCGGCGTCGTCGGTCAGCGCCTGCTCCGACGGGTCTGTCTCGGATGCCGCGCGCCTCATGTACCGTCCGAGACCGAACGCTCCTTCCTCTCCGACCTCGGCGCCGTACTCGATGATCTCGAGGCCGTTCGCGGCACGGGATGCGACACCTGTGGCGGCTCTGGCTACCACGGACGCACCGGTATCTACGAAGTGCTGCGGATTTCGCCGCGTATTCGCACTCTCCTGGTCGAACACGGTGCCGTCGATGAGATTCGTACGACTGCCACCGAAGAGGGAATGCGTCCTCTCGCGATCGCTGCAGTGGACCTGATTCGCACGGGAACCACGACGGTGGACGAAATGATCCGCACGCTCTTCCACTCGTGAGGAGGTCATCATGACGACATTCGGTTACTCCGCCACGAGCCGCGACGGGTCAACGATCATCGGTCGCCATCGCGCCCGCAGTGTCGGCGACCTTCGTCGCTGGCTGGACGAACGGGAGCTGACTCCATCGACGATCACCGAGGTCGAGCGACGCGGGCGCCTGGAGATCACTCCCGCCAGAACTCGACGCAAAGTTCTCGTGCACTTCACCCGACAATTGGCGGTGTTCATCCATTCGGGCATCCAACTGGTCCCAGCGCTGCGAATCCTTGCCGACGAAACCGAGGACCGAGCCCTGCGACGTGCCCTCGGCACCGTCATCGACGAGGTCGTGGTGGGCGAAACCTTGTCCGAAGCCACCTCGCGGCATCCCCAGGTGTTTCCCCACCACTATGTGGGACTGTTGCGCAGCGCCGAACGGACCGGTCGGCTGGAGGACACACTCACGGGATTGACGGATTCTCTGCAGCGTGACATCGACACCAGGGCCGCCATCATCGGCGCTCTGAGCTATCCGTTGATCGTGGTGTTCCTGTCGTTCGCCACTGTTGCACTTCTCACCGGTTACGTCCTGCCGCAATTCGAGCCCCTGTTCGCAGAATTGGGGACCGATCTACCGCTACCCACGCAACTCCTTCTGCAGTCCTCCGCGGCGATCACCGATCACCTCGTGGTTCCCATCGGAGGCCTTTCCGTTGCACTCGGCGGAGTCTTCTGGTGTCTGACGACGAAACGTGGTCGACGTCTCGTGGACCGCTGGTCGCTACGGCTACCAGTGGTGCGCAGCGTCGTGCGGTTCGTGATTCTCGAGCGCTTCTGCCGAATTCTGGCGGCCATGGTGCGTGCAGGGATTCCCGTTCCCGAAGGTCTTGCCGTGGGATCGCAGGCCATCGGCAACAGTGAGGTGCGTCGACGGTTGGAACTGGCCCGCCTCGACGTGGAACGCGGACGGGGTTTTGCAGCACCGCTGGCTGCAACCGGTTTGTTTCCGGCGGCGACCATTCTCATGTTCCGCGTCGGGGAAGAGACCGGGACCCTGGAAGATCAGTTGATTGCGGCCAGTCGGTATTTGGACGTGGAACTCACCCAGCGGATTCGCAAGTTCACGTCCTTGTTCGAGCCAGCGATGATCATCGGCGTTGGACTGACAGTGGGGTTCGTGGCCATTGCTCTCGTCTCGGCCATGTACGGCGTGTTGGACGGTGTCGAACAGACACCGTGAAACATTCCGTGTCGAACAGACACCGTGAAACATTCCGTGTCGAACCCAGGAATCATGGAACGATCACCAGCGGACCGGGAAGCAGGATGGCCAGGACCGCACCCAGTGCCAGAAACGGTCCGAAGGGCAGCGCCGTCTTTCGTCCGGCACGCCCAATGATCATCAGAACCAGACCCCAGACGGCACCGGTGGCGAACCCGAGGAACAATCCGTCGACGACATCGGCGAGACTCGACCAGCCGGTGTAGAGCCCGAGGAGCGGACTGAATCGCACGTCGCCATCACCGAGGCCCCCGCGACTCAGCACATGGAAGAGGCCCATGACCGCGAGTGCCAACGATGCCCCCGACAACGCGGTCCATATGCGGTGATCGTTGCCGGAGAGGTGGGCGGACGCGAACAGGAGAGGTGCTCCGAGGGCCGCCGTGGCATAGGGGGACACCCGACCCCGTACACGCTGGTAGATGGGCCCCACCGTATACGTCTGCACATCGAGCGCACCGCTGGTGACAGCACCCCCGCGCGTCACACCGGTATCGATCTCAGCTCCCCAGCCGGC
>JBMTPW010000200.1:0-4105 GCA_049444115.1 Ilumatobacteraceae bacterium
CTGGCCGGTCGGTCGTATGAAGAATTGTTCGCCTCGGTCAGTCCAATGCTGCACTTGTGGTCGCTGTCGATCGAAGCCCAGTTGTATTTGCTGCTTCCGTTGGTGATCATGGTCGCCGCGGTCATGGGCGGGCGCCGCCGGGGAATCGGGTTCATCCTCGGATTCGGTTTCGTGGTCAGCACGATCATCTCGATTCTGACCACGAGCAGCGACCGTCTCTACTACGGCACGGACACCCGGGCTGCTGAACTGCTGGCCGGCGCGCTGCTCGCCTGCGCCTGGCGACCATCGGTCGACAGGGCAGCCGATGACTGGTGGCGAACCGTCGGTCGTTGGATCCCAGTCGTGGCTTTGGTTGGAGTCGTGACGACGGCCCGGGTCAGCACGACGGGCTCGCCTTGGGTGTATTCGGGCGCCCTTTCACTTTTCGCGTTGGCCTCGATGGTTCTGGTGGTGGGCGCCATCCAACCGGGACCGCTGCGCCGTGTTCTCCAATGGAGACCCCTCGTGCGGATCGGACTCGTCAGTTACGGGTTGTATCTGTATCACTGGTCGATCTTCGTCTGGATGTCTCCGGAGCGGACCGGGCTGGAGGGGGAGATCCTCTTCGTGGCGCGCCTCATGGTGACGGGTCTCGTCACCATGGTCAGTTATCTGATCGTCGAGACTCCCATCAGGCGACGACGAATTCTGATCGCGCCCGGCTCGGTGCGGGCCGCAACCATCGGGGCGATCGCCATCGGTGTCATCGTGCCCAGTACATGGCTCCACGCGGTGGACACCGCTGTGGAGACGAACCGTCAGGTTCTGGCCACCGTGCCCCCGAACGATGACACCGTCGATGCACTGCGGATCCTGGTGATCGGCGATTCCACGTCCGAGAACTTGGCGCGGGCTTTCGCCGACGCGGGGGACCCTCTGCTCGGAGTCGTGAGTGCCGGAGTGATCGGATGTCCATTGGTGTCGACCGCTGAAGTCTTCGACCGGCCGGGGACGACGCGGGACTCGACCTATTGCCCCGACACCGTGCAGAGCATCCGCGACTCGGTGGCCGAAGTCGACGCCGTGGTCGTCGTGGCCGGAGTTGCCAACCAATGGGACTATCGCGCTCTCGACGGCACCGTCGTGAAGGTGGGTAGCGAGGACTATCGAAACCGACTGCGCAATTGGATCGAGGGTGTCCACGAGGCACTGGCGATGACCGGTGTGCCCATGGTCATCTTCGAGGCTCCGATGACCCGGTCCAGTGACATCGTTCTCGGTGACGAACCCGAGGCCGTGGCGGCCTGGAATGCGATGATCGAGGAGTTCGATGAAACCTGGGTGTCGGTCGGTCGACTGGCATATTCCGACCTGCTCAGTGATCCCGAATCCGTTGCCGGTCGAGCAGAGCGACCCGACGGTGTGCATCTGGAGCGAGAGTTCGCGGCGCGACTGGCAAGTACCGAACTCGTTCCCCGACTGCGGGAGATCCATCGTTCGCTGCTTCAGCAGATGGATGCAGTCGGCTGTCGCCGGGTCATCGACGACCGAGCGACGCTCGAGGTGGCCCGTTGCCGTGCGAACGGTCCGGTCGTCACGTCACCGTGATGCGTCGCGTGTGCCAACCCGTGGCACCATCGGGGGCCACGGGCCGCACCTCGTCGGTCTGGACGTACCCGCTCTTGTCGATGGCGCGGACTTGCAGGCTGTGCGTGCCTGGTTTCGCATCCCAGTCGTAACGCCAGACCCGCCAGGCGTCGTCGGTGACGTCCTCGGACAACGTGGCTCTTTCCCAGGGGCCGTCATCGACGCGGACTTCGACGAGGTCGATCCCGATCCGGGGAGCCCAGGCGACTCCGGCAACGGTCACCGAGCCGGATGGTATCGACGATCCTGAGCGGGGCACGTCGATACGCGAGTGCGTCTTGATGGGCGCCTCACGAGCCCAGCCGCGCGGTATCCAATATCCTTCGGCGTTCTCCCAGCGATTGATTTCGATCTCGCTCAGCCACTTGGTGGCCGAGACGTAGCCGTACAAACCGGGGACGATCAGGCGCGCCGGAAAGCCGTGGCGAAGCGGTAGCGGTTCACCATTCATGCCGATGGCGATGAGTGCCTCGCGGCCGTCGAGAGCCGCCGCCACAGGGAATCCACACGACCAGCCGTCGATGCTGCGACTGAAGACCTGTTCGGCGTCGGGCTGGACGCCGGCGTCACGCAGAACATCGGCAAGTGCAACCCCTTGCCAAACGGCAGTACCGATGTAGGGTCCACCGACCTCGTTCGAGACACAGCAGATGGTGATGGTGCGTTCGATCTGTGGTCGACGGCGCAGATCGTCATAGGTCAGTTCGAGGACCCGGTCCACCAGACCGTGAATTCTCACCGACCAGGTCTCGATGTTCACGCTCGGAAACGAGAGAGCGGTGTCGATGCGATAGAAGGAATCGTTCGGGGTGATGTACGACGGAAACTCGACGGGAACCGATGGCAGAACTGCGCCGCGTCCAGCTTCTGGAACCATGGGCAGGGTGTCCGGGATCTGTGCGACCAATTTCTGGGTGCGGCGACGATCGCCGGAGACGGCCACCGATCCGGCAACCACGGCTGCACCGCCGATGAGGGCGGCTCGCCCGACGAACCGGCGTCGATCCCAGCCGAGAGGGACCCGCGATGGTCCGGGGGTGGTGCGGAGTCGGTGCCAGCGTTCCCAGTGGGAACCAAGTGTTGACAACACCATCACGGCCGCGGTGATTCCGATTGCTCCACCAATGAGTGGCGCCCCTACCGACCACACCGCTACCCGTGGCTGGTTCAGTGCAGCCGATGCTCCGAGTATTGCCAGGGCTCCGATTCCGGTTACGAGCGGAGCCGGCGTAGTTCGGCTGGCGGCGCCCAAGATCACGACCAGAAGCGCCAGGATCAGCACGATGCCAGTTTGCAACGCGGTCTTGTTGGCCGTGCCGAACAGATCGATGGCCAGGTTCTTGATGGCGAGTGGGACATTGTCGATGGTGACGTTGCCGACGGCTCGCACCGGCGTCGTGACGTCGGCGAAGGTCGCGAGCAACGAGCCGCTCGCGACCCCGAGGCTGCCGGCCACGAGTCCGGCCAGAGAACCGAGAAGAGCTGGCGGTCGTGCCACCGTCGTGCTCAGCGGCCGAGGAGCCGCCGGATCGGTTTCCGGAGTCACCTCAGCGCGCGGTCACCGGCCCGTAGTCGCGGGTGTCGACCCCGGTGTACCACTGACGCGGCCGACTGATCTTCTGCTCCTTGTCGGCCAGGAGTTCCTGCCAATGGGCGAGCCATCCGGCGGTTCGGGGAATTGCGAACAGCACCGTGAACATGTCGACCGGGAAACCCATGGCCTGGTAGATGAGACCCGAGTAGAAGTCGACGTTCGGATACAACTTGCGGCTGATGAAGTAGTCGTCACTCAACGCCACTTCCTCCAATTTGAGAGCGATGTCGAGAAGCGGATTCTTGCCGGTCACGTCGAAGACGTCGTAGGCGACCTGCTTGATGATCTTGGCCCGAGGGTCATAGTTCTTGTACACCCGGTGGCCGAATCCCATCAATCGTCCTTGGCCGGCCTTCACCGACTGGATGAAGGCCGGAACGTTCTCGAGCGAGCCGATGTCCTCGAGCATGCGCACGACTGCCTCGTTCGCTCCGCCGTGGAGTGGTCCGTACAGGGCAGCGGCCGCCGCTGAGCAGGCCGAATACGGATCGGCATGGCTCGATCCGACGACTCGCATGGCCGTGGTTCCGCAGTTCTGTTCGTGGTCGGCATGAAGGATGAAGAGGATGTCCATGGCCCGTTCCAGGACCGGGTGCACCTGGTACTCGCCAACCTTCCACATCATGTTCAAGAAGTTGGCCGGGAAGGAGAGATCGTTGTCGGGATACACGAAGGGCAGACCGACCGAGAAACGGTGGCACATCGCTGCGAGTGTGGGCATCTTGGCGATGAGTCGGAGGATCTGCTTGTCGCGACTCTCCTTGTTGTCGATGTCCTTGGCGTCGTTGTAGAAGGTGCCAAGAGCCGCCACTGCCGACACGAACATACCCATCGGGTGGGCGTCGTAGTGGAAGCCGTCCACGAAGCGCTTGCGCATGTTCT
>JBMTPW010000201.1:0-4103 GCA_049444115.1 Ilumatobacteraceae bacterium
TGACCGTTCCATTCCACGTTGCGACAGCCGGGACCGGCAACGGCCACGGCCAATCCGGTGTGGACATGGTGATCGCGGCCGCTGAGTGCGTGGAGCATCGCGGCGGCCTCGTCATCGGACTCCGGCTTGCCGAGGATGCGCCCGTCCACTTCGACAGTGGTGTCGGCGGTGATGACGATGGTGCCCACGCCCACCGCACCGAGTTGCTTCATCACAGCATCCAACTTCTCGGCCGCCAGACGTCGTACGTAATCCACTGCTGATTCCCCGAGACGTACTGATTCGTCGATGTCGGGAAGGATCACCTGGGGTTCGATACCGAGGCTCCGCATCAATTCGAGACGACGGGGTGATCCAGAACCGAGAACGATGTCCGCTGTCATCATGCGATCCCTGTTCATCCTCCGGACAGTGCCATCACGTCGTCGTCGTCGGGGACGACCAGATCATCCAATCGCTGTCGATAGCCATCGGGGAGAGCAACCCGAATCGGTCCGCTGGTCTTGCCCCGTCGCAATCGCTCGCCGCCGGGGATCACCGGCAGATCCGCTCCGTGTTCGTCGAGCATGGAATCCAGCAACGCATCGACCTCGTCGACGGTGTGTGCGGTGGCCAGACGATGTCGGATTTCTCCCCCAACCGGATATCCCGTGAGGTACCAGGAGACGTGCTTGCGAAAGTCCCGCACGCCACGTCGGGATCCCGATGAATCCTCACCGAAGTGTTCGTCGAGAAGTCGCACATGTCGTTTCATGACGTTCACCACCCATCCGAGCGGTCGCGGACCAGGGACAGGTTCACCGGCGAAGGCTGCCACCAGATCACCGAAGAGCCAGGGCCGCCCGAGGCACCCCCGACCGATGACCACGCCGTCACATCCGGTGGCCCGAACCATGGCCAGTGCGTGCTCGGCGGTCCAGATGTCTCCGTTGCCGAGCACCGGGATGTCCGTCACCAGGGACTTGAGTTCGGCGACGGCCTCCCAGCGCGCCTGGCCGCTGTAGTGCTGCTCAGCGGTGCGGGCGTGCAGGGCCACCGAGGCGATCCCTTCATCCTGAGCGATCACTCCGGTGGTCCGGAAGGTCAACAAGTCTTCGTCGATTCCCATGCGGAACTTCGCCGACACCGGAATCCCGTAGGGCTCGGCGGCCTTCACCGCCGCCCGCATGATGGCCCGCAACAAATTCGGCTTGGCCGGAACCGCAGCCCCACCACCTTTACGAGTCACCTTGGCCGCCGGGCACCCGAAATTCATGTCGATGTGGTCCACGGCACCGGCCTCACCCAGTTTGGTGATCGCCCGGGCGAGCATGACCGGATCACTTCCGTACAACTGCAGACTGCGTGGAGACTCACCCGGAGCGAAGGTGACCATCCTTTCGGTCTTGGCACTGCCGTGAACGAGAGCCGTGGCCATGACCATTTCATTGACGTAGAGCAATCCGGGTGCGTGCTCCCGGCACAGCGTCCGGAACGGTGCGTTGGTGACTCCGGCCATGGGTGCGAGCACCACCGGCGCTGGCAGCTCGATGGTGCCGATACGCAACGATTTCATGGTTGCTCGTCCTCGATGACCGGCAGACGCAGATTGGGATAGGCCCCGCTGTCGAGAAGTGTCGGGCCGTCACTGCGCAGTCGGTGCCAAGCGGCGGCTCCGATCATGGCGGCATTGTCGGTGCACATCGCCCGACTCGGAAGCGCGTACCGCAGCCCTGATTCGACGGCCATCGCGGCGAACCGTTCACGCAACAACGAATTCGCCGCCACTCCTCCGCCGAGCACCACTCCGGTCGCCTGCACGGATTGGGCGGCTCGCCGCGTCTTGGTCACCAGAACGTCGACGACCGCCGCCTGGAACGATGCCGCCACATCAGCGGTGATCACCTCGGGATGTTTGCGCACATGGTTCATGACCGAAGTTTTCAAGCCGCTGAAACTGAAGTCGAGCCCATCGTGCATCATCGCCCGCGGAAATTCGATGGCTGCAGGGTTCCCGTGGCGAGCCAACCGATCGATGGCCGGACCACCCGGGTATCCGAGCCCGAGGAAACGGGCAACCTTGTCGTAGGCCTCGCCGGCAGCATCGTCGATGGTACGTCCGAGCAGGCGGTACCGACCATGGCCTTGCATCTCCACCAACATCGTGTGGCCCCCAGAGACCAACAGGACCACGAGGGGGAACTCGAGCGACGGATCCTCCAGGAGTCCGGCATAGAGATGCGCCTCCATGTGATTGACTCCGACGTAGGGAACCTTCCAGGCCAAGGACAATGCCTTGGCGGCCGAGACTCCGATCAGCAATGCACCGATCAGCCCCGGACCGTGGGTGGCGGCCACAGCGTCGATTCGCGACGGATCGATACCGGCTTCATCGATGGCGCGGGCGACGACCGGGTTCAACACTTCGAGATGCGCCCTGCTGGCGATCTCTGGAACCACACCGCCGTAGACGGCATGGAGATCGATCTGGCTGCTCACCACATTCGACAACACGTCACGCCCGCCGAGCACCACGGCCGCGGCCGTTTCGTCACAACTGGTTTCGATGGCCAGGATCACGGATGATTCATCGATCGGCCCGCCATCGAACGAAGATGAGTCGCTCTCGATCACTCCACGACCTCACGTTCGCGAGCCTGTGCCAGGCGCTCGGCGAATTCGGCACCCTGGATGTCGTGGGCCCACATGACCAGAGCGTCTTCGGAGTTCTCGTAGTAGCGCTGGCGAACACCCGCCGGAGCGAATCCGAATTGGCGGTACAAGTTTTGAGCCGCCAGGTTGCTCACTCGCACCTCGAGCGTCAGCGCAGAAAAGCCGGCGGCGATGGCGAACTCGATCACGTGAATCAAGAGGGTGCGACCGTATCCCCGACCGCGTCGTGCTGGATCGACGGCGATGTTGGTGATGTGGGCTTCGTCAGGAGCGAACATCAAACCGGCGTATCCGACGACGTCCGTACCCATTCGTGCCACCGCGTAGTAACGCTCGCCGTGGCGTGCCAGATCGATTTCACTGGCGAACACCCCGGCAGTCCAGGGTTTCGGGTGACACTGTTCCTCGATCGCCAACGCCGCGCGAATATGGCGCCGACGCATGGGCTCGATGACGAGCGAGAACTCCGTGCGCAAGAGCCGTGAGACGACACTCATACCGACGTCCTGGTCTGCCAATTGATTTCGGCATCTGGAGGACGCAAGTACATCGCGCCGATCGCCAGCTGATCCACGCCCTCTTCTCGAGACACCTTGGACCGGGCCAGATGCACGAGCGCGGAGACCGCAGGATGGTCCAAGGAGTCGTCCGTCAACCGCGCGAAGCGACAGTCGTCGAGACGTTCGAGATAACGACGGGCTCCGTCGCCCACGCACATCACATCTTGGGCCCGATCCTCGATATCGGCCACGAGATCGTCGATCGATCCGGCCACAGGTTCACTCACGCGACGGATCAAACCGTCACCAACTCGGAAGAACGAGTAGAAGACCTGTCCCTTGCGCCCGTCCACCACCGCAACAACCGTCTGCTCCTCGTTCGCAGTGACGTACCGCAGGGGATGGGCCAGAACCTCCAAGCTGGTGAGTCCGACCATCGGCACTCCGAGCGCCTGCGCCAAGGATTTTCCGGTGGCCAGACCGACTCGGAGCCCCGTGAACAAACCGGGACCGACGTCGACGGCGATCGCGGATATCTCCTCGATTCCGATGTCTGCTTCGCGACAGACGATTCCGATGGCCGGAGCCACCGTCTCGGCGTGACGACGGCCGCGGGTCGCTTCGAACTGGGCACGGACACCGTCACGATCGGCGACGGCTACGCCGACGCGCTCGGTTGCCGTCTCGATTCCCAACACGATCACGATCGGGACGGCTCCTTCCACGGCGCCAGTGCCGCCTCGAGGCGTGGCCAGCGGGTGATCCAGGTCGATCCCACGGCGCGCAACTCGAGTGATCGGTCTTCATCGCCATCGTCACCGCGTTCGAAAACCACTTCCAAGTGGTCTCCGAGTAGGTCGACAGCAGCTTCGCCCCATTCCACCAGCACAATGCCGTCACCGTCGGCCAACTCACCGAGGGCCAGATCCACGACTTCGCTCAGCAGATCCA
>JBMTPW010000202.1:0-4095 GCA_049444115.1 Ilumatobacteraceae bacterium
GATCGCCGCCGATGTGGAATACGCTCTCGAGTCCCTTCAGGCCATCGATGACGTCACGGTGACCGGTGCCGGTACAGCCGGAGATCCCTACGTGGTGACCTTGGTCTTGTGGCGACTCTTGGACGATCTGACCCTGACCGTCCTCGATCCTCCGACAGCCCTGATCGCAGCTGCACGAGCAGAGGTCGCCGTTCTGCCCGATACGCCAACCGATAGCCCGGCCGTTGGCGCCGACCCGGTGGTCGAAACACCGGCGGCGACCGCCGATGTCAGGGCGCAGGCCGTCACCATCGCTACCCCGAGTGCAAACTTCGATCCGACCAATCCGGACACGTCGCGCATCGCCCATCAATTGGCGGTCGAGCGAACGGTGACGCGTACCTACAACGGGGGCAAGGATCCCGTTCCGGGAGCACCGGTTGTCGACCCCTGTCCGCCGAGCGCGCGAGTCGTGACCTACCGCGCCAGCGTCATCCAGCTACCACTTGTGTACAACAACGCCGGATGGGTGGATGTCCAAGGTCGCATGGTGGTTGCCGATGAGGACGTCAACGCCGTCCTCGCCGGAACCAAGAAACCCGAACCTTTCTTCTTCCGTGTCAATTCGGGCGACTGCATCAACTTCGAGTTGACCAACCGCACACCGAATCAGATCGGCAACGACGCCTACCAAGAGTTGGTCCAGACCAACATGGTGGGCAGTCACATCCATCTCGTGAACTTCGACGTCCTGGCCTCGGACGGATCGTCCAACGGTTGGAACTACCAGCAGGCCGCCTTCACACAGGACCAGGCAGACTTCAATGCTGAGGTTCTGGCCGGACGTCAGGACTGTCTGCCCGTCGACCCGGTTGCTGACCCGCCGGTGCTCGGTGCGAACTGCACGGTGCCTCTCCCCGATCCACTGCAATACGATCCGGCAGCCGATAGCGCCGACGCTCGCGGGAATTGGCTGATGAACGGCCAGACCATCAAGGAACGCTGGTACGCCGACTACGAAGTGCGAACCGTGTTCATGCACGATCACCATTTCGCCGGCATCATGCAGAACAGAGGCATGTTCAATGCGCTGATAGTGGAGCCGGCCGGATTCGACTCGCGCGACCCGGCCACGGGTCAGTGGCGACAGCCTTTGAACAATGCCCGTCGCAACCCCGACAACTCTCTTGTTGCAGCCTGTGTCGGATCCTGTAACGGCACCGCCCATGGCGCAGCAATGGACATCGTCGGCCCGAGTGCCGGAGACGACTTCCGCGAATTCGGAATTGCCGTCCACGACTTCACTCCGCTCATCATTCCACCGGTCCCCGGTGAGCCAGTGACTCTCGCCGACATCCAAGACCCGGCGAATGCCATTGCGCCGCCTCTCGTTCCACTTCATGCCCCGGACGGCGACCAGGGTGCTGCAGCGATCAACTATCGAAATTCCCCGATGAAGTTGCGCCAGTTCCCGGCTGGCGTTGCTCCGGTCGTCGAGGTGGATCCCATTACCGGCGGTCCCTTGCCGGTCGCGAATCCTCAAGACGTGGTCAACCCGGCCTACGTATTCAGTTCCCGGGTGTGGGGAGATCCCGAGACCCCGTTGCTACGCGCCTATCGAGGGGACAGCATCCGCGTTCGTCTGATTCAGGGATCACACGAGGAGCAGCACAACTTCACCATCCACGGTTCCAAGTGGCAACGAGATGCGTTGGACCCGGCCGCCCAGTACATCAATACCCGAGCAATCGGGGTATCCGAAGCCTTCAACATCGATTCCAAGACGTTGTCGTGCGGTCCGGTGGCAGTGAGCTGTATCACTCCACCAGCGGGTCAACCTCTCATTTCCGACTTCCTGTACGGAACTACCGGCATCGAAGATCTTTGGATGGGTGCGTGGGGTGTGATGCGTCTCTTCGACCAGAGCCGAGGCAGTGCGATTCCCGGAGGAACTCTGGGCGCACTGCCGACCTTGCCGGACAACGCAGCAACACCTCCAGTGGGAACCGATTTGCCAACACCAGGTCTCCAGAGCTTGAGTCCGGCAGCGACGACGTATCAGCGTACGTTGCCCAAGGCTCCCTCGAATCCGACCTGTGCGGCTGGAAGTTCGCTCAAGACGTTCAACGTCTCGGCCATCAACCTGCCGATCGAATACAACCGCTACAACGAAGCCGATCCCTACGGTTTGGCATACGTTCCGACAGCCGACGTGGCCGCGATCAAAAATGGCACCAAAGCACTGGAGCCATTGGTGCTTCGCGCCAATGAAGGCGATTGCATCGTCGTCAATCTGAAGAACGAAGTGGATTGGACGCAGTTCGCGGCCCACGGAAACCAAGGCACCCTCGATGGTGACGCTTGGATGCCCCTCGAGCCGATCCCTGTGGTGCCTTGCGTACCCACGGAAGCCGAACCGGTATGTCCTCCGCCGTTCATCGGCCCCAACTGGGTGGCCGGAAACCGCGTCAGCTTGCATCCGCAACTGGTGTCATACGACGTTCGGTCGAGTGACGGGGCCACGGTCGGATTCAACCTCGACCAAACGGCCGGACCGGGTGAGACGGTT
Organism: Ilumatobacteraceae bacterium; assembly: GCA_049444115.1. Lineage (GTDB taxonomy): Bacteria > Actinomycetota > Acidimicrobiia > Acidimicrobiales > Ilumatobacteraceae > Casp-actino8. The sequence continues at coordinate 2,549 of JBMTPW010000202.1, forward strand.
CAGTACACCTGGTACGCAGATGCCGTGAACTATGCAGGGAGTGGTCCCACCGTCGATGACCTCACCAACGGTGAGCTCGGTGCGATCCCGCTTCTTGGTTTCGGCGACGTCCGCGGACATCGCCACCATGGTCTCCTGGCCGCGTTGGTCATCGGGCCTCCCGGAGCGACGTTCCATGATCCGGTCTCCGGTGCCCAGGTGGCCACCGGAGCAATCGTGGACGTCCATGTTCCCGGAGCTGCCACGGACTACCGCGATGCTGTGCTCTTCCCGACGAATGGTCTCAACATTCGCCAAGGGACGGGCTGCACAACTTTGCCGGTGGTGGCCGCAAATTGCGCCGACCTCGTGGACCCGATCCTCGGCGATTGGCCCGATCGCGGTGAGCGAGCCATCAGCTACAAAAATGCTCCCCTCCATCATCGATTGGGGCTCGATGCCCCCATCGTGAACACCAACCGGTTGGCGACTGATCCACTTTTCGCGAGCCCCACATTCGGCAACGATTTGTCCAAGGTGTTCAGCTCGACCCATGTCGTGAACACGGCCCCGATCGGCGATCCCGATACTCCCATTGTGCGCGCCTACGCCGGTGATCCCGTGCGTATTCATGTGGTTCAGTCGGCAGATCGCGCTCGCATGCTCGAGTTCGAAGTCAGTGGGCATAGTGCCCTCGACCATGCCTACGATCCAGGATCCATTCGATCCGGGGTCTTCGGCTCACTCGCCACCGGTTCGGTGCACTCGATGCATCTGAATTCAGCCGGTGGAGAAATGCACCAACGCGGTGACTACCGCTACGGGGTCATTCACGGCGTCATGGGACTGTCCTCGGGATCGTGGGGAATCCTGCGGGTCTATGACAAGCCCCAGAATCTCCCGGTCACACCGACTCCCCTATCGAATCCGGACACTCCCTTCGGGACCGCCACGCCGATTCGATCCTTGGAGTTGCCGACCATCACCTTGTCCAGTCCCACGGACTTCGCGGTCTTGCGGACCAACGCGGCACCAGTTCCCATCACCGCCACACTGATGGGGGCGAATGGCCTACCCATGACCAACACGCCATTGACGTTCACCTCCGGCGTTGGAGCGGCTTCCACCGTGACGACCAATGCGTCGGGACAGGCAACCTGGAACCTCCCGGTGACCGGCACCGCGCGGATCGTCGAAGTGACTGTCACCGGAGGCGGGGCGGAACCGGCGACGACCCGTATCCAATTGGTCGCCACCGAGACGGTTGCCCCCCGCGTCCTCAGCGTGTCGCCAACAGGCACCGGAGTCGACGTATCGACCCAGATCAGGATCAACTTCTCCGAGGCGGTCCATCCGGCAACGGCGACGAGTGCCAACCTGCTGATCCGTCGATTGTCGACAACAGGCCCCATCGTCCCAGCCAATGTCTTCCTGGCACCGGACCGGCGCAGTGCCGTGATCGTACCCACGGTTTCTCTTGCGGGCTCGACCAGATACTTCGTTTTGGCCACCACCGGCGTAACCGACCTGAACGGTGGCGGTGAGATCTTCACCCACGCCGATGGTGG
>JBMTPW010000203.1:0-4075 GCA_049444115.1 Ilumatobacteraceae bacterium
CGAGCAGAGTCTGGTATCGCAGACCCTGGTCGATGCCGTTCGACAATTCGACGATGGCCCGGGGCTGGTCACCTGCCGGGGAATACTCCGACACCATCCTGAACGGCACGATCCCCGCGGGAGATTCCGACACCGTCATGGGGCCAGGCTAGTGCCGCCACCAGCCGGACGAACATGTGTTCAACTCACGAGGTTGCTGGAGGCTGGGCCGACTTCGGGGTCACGGGTTCGTAGTCGGGGGGAAGTTGAGGCAGATCTTGGAGCCACGTCCACAGAGCATCCACTTGGGCGACGAGTTCGTCGGGTGATCCACTGTTGTCCACCACGAAATCGGCCGCAGCCAATCGCTGTTCGCGTGTCGCCTGCCGACCCATGCGGGCCCGAGCATCGGCTTCGTCGAATCCTCGGAATTCCACGAGGCGTCGAATCTGCACATCCTCGGGGACGTCGACGACGATGCGGGCTTGCAGTCCCTCGCGCGGATTCTCGGTCAGGAGCGGAATGTCCAGGACGACCACGTGCGAGGTGGTCCGTTGCTCGGTGATGCGCCGATTCATTTCGACTCCGACGGCCGGGTGGACGATGGCATTCAACTTCTTGAGGGCGTCGGGATCGTTGAAGGCGATCTGTGCCAAGGCCTGACGATCGAGTGCGCCCTCGCTGGTCACCACCCCGTCCCCGAATGCCTCGGCCAAAGCGGCAATGACCGGAGATCCCGGCTCCTGGACCTCGCGGACGATGGCGTCGGCGTCGATGATCACCGCTCCGCGCTCGGCCAACAACGAAGACACCGTCGATTTTCCCGAGCCGATGCCGCCGGTCAAACCCACCAGAATCACCCCGTCACGTTACCCGGCTCACCCAACGAGGAGTTCTCCATTGCCGACCGAGGATCTTGTCCTGTCCGGAACATTCACCTTCGATCGGCGAGGCACTCTCGACCACCATGTCGGACAGCTCCATCGCCCTCCTCGTCGCACCACGGCTTCTACTCGACTGTCTACGCCATCGCCTGCTCTGCGCCGGTTGGCTGATCAGCGCGGCATCGTCCGAGGGCTCCGATGCGCGGGCCGAAGTCCTCTCCTGCGCTCCACGCGTCGTCCTCGTCTCCCTGTACCTACCCCCGGTTGGCGGCCTTCACACCATTGCCGCGCTCACCGACGCCCGAGCCGATCTCCGCATCGTCGCGCTGCTGAACTCCGTCTCAGCCGACGATGCATCCAGCGCTCTGCGGGCGGGTGCGCTGTCGTGGATTTCGACCGAGTACGACTGGGAAGCCGGTCAACGCACACTCCGGGCCGCCGAGGTCGGAGATGTGTTGTTCGGCGGGAATCCGCCATCCGCGCGCGGCGACCGCGTCCTGCAACCGATCCTCAGCCGCCGAGAGTTCCAGGTGCTGACTCTCGTCCACCATGGTCGCACCGTGAAGCAGATCGCTGCGGAATTGGTCATCAGTCCGAAGACGGTCAAACACCACTTGGTATCGATTCACACCAAATTGGGTGTCCATAACCGCACGGACGCCATCGTGCAGGCCTTGCGGAGGGGATTGTTGGGTACGACCCCACTCGATCCGTCAGTGACTGCGAATCAGGCCTCGGGCTGATCGGGAGTCGGCGCACCTTCGCCGTTCTCGCCGTAGTACTCGGCCCAAGTCGCTTCGCGCGAGGCATCGTCGGCGCCGGCGGTCCAATTGCCGTGCTCGTCCACCTCGAAGTGCTTGCGATACTCCTCGGCCAATTCGCCACCTTCGGCGGCCTGCTTGATGCTCAGGCTGATGCGGCGCCGCGCCAGATCCAGGTCGATGATCTTCACCCAGAGTTCCTCGCCCGGGGTCACGACCTGCTCGGGAGCATCGACGTGCTGAGTGCTCATTTCCGAGATGTGCACCAGACCTTCGATTCCCTCACCCACCTGCACGAAGCCACCGAAGGGCACCAACTTGGTGACTCGCCCGTAGACCAACTGGCCAACTTCGTGACCGGAAGCGAAGACTTCCCAAGGATCCTTCTCGGTCTGTTTACGCGACAAACTGATGCGCTCGCGGTCGTAATCGATGTCGAGAACCTTGACCGTGACCTTGTCCCCGACCGCCACCACGGCACCGGGATGGTCCACATGATTCCACGACAACTCGCTGACGTGAATGAGACCGTCCATGCCACCCAGATCGACGAAGGCGCCGAAGGCCACGACGCTGGAGACGACACCGTCACGGACATCGCCCACTTTGAGATTGGACAGGAAGCCATCACGGGCCTCCTTCTGTGTCTCTTCCAGGAAGGAGCGACGGGAGAGCACCACGTTGTTGCGGTTCTTGTCGAGTTCGATGATCTTGCACTGGAGGACCTTGCCGACGTAGGGCATGAGATCGCGCACTCGTCGGAGTTCCACCAGCGAAGCCGGAAGGAATCCGCGTAGTCCGATATCGACGATGAGACCGCCCTTGACCACTTCGATGACCAAGCCTTCGACCATCTCGTCGGCTTCCTTCTTCTTTTCGATGGTGCCCCAGGCCTTTTCGTACTGGGCCCGCTTCTTGGAAAGGATCAGCCGTCCCTCCTTGTCCTCCTTGGTGAGGACGAGGGCTTCCACCTGCTCGCCGAGAGACACGATTTCACCGGGATCGACATCGTTGCGAATGCTCAATTCGCGCGCAGGAATCACGCCCTCGCTCTTGTATCCGATGTCCAGCAGAACTTCGTCGCGGTCGATCTTCACGACGGTTCCGCTCACGAGTTGTCCGTCTTCGACTTCGACCATCGTCCCTTCGATGGCGTCGGCGAAACTCCCGGCGAGGTCGTTCTCGGTGATCTTGCGGGGGGTGTAGTTGCCCTCGGAATCGAAGGTTCCCATGGAGGAACTCGCCGAGGAGGTGGTCATCGTGTCGGACAAGGGACTCTGCACTTTCGTGGAATTGGTTGGTGGACGGAATTGACGATCGATCGCTGGTGGTCGCAGCGATCAGGAGACCTGCGTGACCGGCTTCGGACCCGCAGGGGCCAAAGTTACCAGCGGTCCCCGCCAAATCCCCGGGAGGACCGGTCCGGACCGATCATGTCCGGGCCGACCGGGTCCCGGAATCAACGCCGGGCCAGAACCAGGAATTCCGGGGTTTCCGTCGAGGGAGGATCCCGTCGATAGGCCCCGGGTTCCACCGAGAACACCGAGTCCACCTGCAACCCGACCGAAGCCAGAAGGAGCCTCAGTTCCCTGGGGGTGTAGCACCCGGTCCAGAGGTCGATCCGACGGACTTCGCCGCTTGCATTGCGGATCTCGGTTGTTTCCTGCGAGACGCCCCGCTCGGCATCGAAAGTCGCCTCCTGGTGGTACTTGACGGCGAAATAGGCATTGAACGCCGACAGCGCCAGGACGCCCCTCATTCGCAGCGACCGGGCGATTCCCTCGAGGACCAACCCGTCCTCATCGGTGTCGAGCATCAGACCGAATGCTCCCTGGCACAAACAGATGGCCGCGTCGAAGGACTCGGCCCATCGGTCGCCGATCGTGCGGGCATCGAGTCGCTCGAAGGTACAAACGGCACTGCCCGGTGCCAGCAGACCGGCCTCGGCGCGAGCGATCTCGACGAACTCGTGGCTGACATCGATCCCGTGCACCGAAATGCCGCGCCGCGCCAACTCGACGGCATGACGTCCGGGTCCGCATCCGACGTCGAGAACTCGCATCCCCGTCTCGAGTCCGAGAGCCCCCACCAGGAAATCGACCTCCTGTCGGGTACCGCGGGTGAAGGAATAACGAAGGTATGCCTGCCCGAGATGGGCGGCCACCGGTTCGAACCAGTGATCGTCGCTCACGACGAAACGTTCACGACTTGGCGGCTCCCCAGGTGACACCCCACGCCGCGTTCACCGCCAAGGGAACCTTCAATTCGGCCGCGGACTCCAAGATTCCGAGAACCAGTGGACCGACGCGATCCTTCTCGCCGGATGGCACCTCCACGATGACTTCGTCGTGCACCTGGAGAACCAGGCGGCTCTCCAGGTACTCGCGCTCCAAGGCCTCGTCGATACGAATCAGTGCGATCTTGAAGATGTCCGCCGCGAGACCTTGGATT
>JBMTPW010000204.1:0-4068 GCA_049444115.1 Ilumatobacteraceae bacterium
GCGGCCGCCGACGTTCCGGCACTCGGAGCGACCGACCTCGCCGAATTTCTCGTCCGAGCAGGACTCGGATTCCGCGACGCCCATGCCATCGTCGGCAGTCTCGTGCGTCGATCCCTGGACGGCGAAGGATCCCTGGTTGCCCTGGTCGAAGCCGACCCGCGCCTCGGACCGGAGGCAGCAAAGCTCTTGGCGCCGGGTATCGGTGTGACGATGCGCACCACCCCGGGAGGTGCAGGACCGGGACCCGTAGCGGAACAACTCGTGGCGTTCCGCAGGACCGTCGAGGAATGGTCGCGGACCGTCGCATCGTTCGTACCGGGGCAAGGATTGGCCCGATGAGTCTGCGACTGTTCGGGGAAGTGGTCGTCACCATGTTGGTGATCCTCGATCCTCCCGGCAACGTGCCCATCTTCTTGTCGGTCACCCGCCTCTTGAGTGTCAAGGAACGACATCGGGCTGCGTACATCGCCGTGGCGACGGCCTTCTTGGTCATCGCCATGTTCGCCATCGGAGGCCAGAGCGTCCTCGACTATCTCAACGTGTCGGTGCCGGCATTGCAGAGTGCCGGGGGATTGTTGTTGCTCCTGGTGGCTCTGCAATTGCTCTACGGCAAGGGAGGCGAGGACGGCTACGGGGAAGCGACCCCGGAACAACGAACCTCGATTGCCATGGTCCCGCTCGGCACACCCCTTCTGGCTGGCCCGGGAGCGATCGTGGCCACGATCATCTTCTTCGGTCAAGCCGAGGGCTGGGGTGAATGGCTCACCGTTCTCGCCGGGATCGGAGTTGCACTGTTCATGTCCCTTTTGGCGTTGCGTTTCAGCGGCATCGTGCAGCGAATCGTTCGGCCCACGGGTGTACTGCTCCTGGCCCGAGTCGCCGGCATGATCCTGGCGGCCATTGCTGTCCAGGGTATTGCCGATGGTGTGGAGGGTCTGATCCGTTCGGCCGGAGAGGAATGACGGAGGGGTGAGCTGAGATGTCGTACCGTCATCGGATCGTCGTTCGCTACGGCGAGTGCGATATGCAGCGGGTGGTTTTCAACGCCAACTATTTCGCCTACTGCGACGACACAGTGGACTCCTGGATGCGTTCCGCGTTGGCCAAGGAATTGGCGGCTGCGGGTACCTCCACGGACCTCCACGCTCTCGGATTCGATTTCATGCTCAAGACCGCCACCATCACGTGGCATGCACCGATCCGTTTCGGTGAAACCGTCCAGATGGAAGCACGGGTGTCGCGCTGGGGGCGGAGCAGTTTCGAAGTAGCCATCGCCGGACGCGTCGACGACCCCGCCGAGGCTGCCGTGCGATTCGAGGCTGCGATCACCTATGTGAGCGTCGATCCGGTCGGCCAACGGCCCGCGCCGGTTCCCGAGTTCGTCAAATCAGCTCTCGGTACTCCCAGTTGATCCAGTTTCCGTGCGGATGAGTGGTTGCGAGGCGTCGTACCGTGCGTCGACCAGCCCGCCAACTGATCAATGAGAGAACGGTGATGTCCTCTGCTCCGGTGGTCGGCACCGGCAACTCCGGGGTCTCTCGGGGGCTCTCGGCGATCACCCAACTCAGATCGAACTTCGCTCCGAGTCGATCGAGCTCGGCAACGAAGGTCGTCCGAGCGTCGGGTGACAGGTAATTGAGAACCCAGGTCGTGGTGACGACAGGATGGCCGTGTACACGGGCCCGTTCGATCGAGGTCGCGAGATCGATCAAGGCGTCACCACTTTCGACGGTGATTCCTCGGAAACGGGCCAGGGTCACTGCGCTTCGGAAACGTTGCATGCGTTCGGTGTTCTCGGGCCACAGACACGCTTCCAACCAGCGCACCGCATCGTCGTCGTGAAGGTCCACAGGGTTCGAATCCAGCCCCAGCGACCACACCACTCGCGGGGTATCGAACGGTGTCGGGGGGCAATTGCGCAGTTCGCAGTGCAGAACTAGGTCACGAGAGTCTCCCAGGGCTCCGCGAGAGCCGAGATCGAAGGTCATATCCGGGAAGAGCAGCGTCAGTCCAGCACTGCTACCGATATCCACCCTCGCCAGCGGGCCCATCTCTCGGTCCAAGATCGCAAAGGGAAAGATGAACCACGAAGAACGTCCCACTTCATTTGTTTGGACCGAGCGCGTTCTGAGCAGATGTGAGACGGCCTCGCTCCTCGATGTGATGAATCGGACGAATTCATCGGCTGCATCATTCATGTTCTCGGACGTCGACGGCCCGGTAGCGGAATCGAGACTCGGGTAGTGACGTGCCAGTGGATGCCACGGTTCCTGGAACAACGAATACTGCACAGCCGCGAAAAGAAGGACCGGGATCCGCTGACTGGGAGGAGCTGCCGACATGATCGCAAGAACTTCCGGCTCGCGACTCACACGTTCGGCGAAACGAGCGTACAAGGGAGCGCCGCTACGAAAGGCACGGGCAAAATCGCTGAATCGTTCGGCCAACGCCCCGTCAGTCTCGGATCTCTCCACGGGGCCGACTGTACGAGAGCGTCCCGACAAATGAGCGCCGTCTCCGGGGTCATTCTTGCCAGAATGAAGGCGATGATCGATCCGTCGCTCCTTACCGACCTCGAGGCCCGTGGCCTCGTTCACGATTCGACGGATCGTCGCGCCCTTGCGAATCGGTTGGCCGAAGGGCCCATCGGGGTGTACGTCGGCTTCGATCCGACGGCGGACTCCTTGCATGTGGGCAATCTGCTCGGTCAGATCATGTTGCGTCGTTTTCAGTTGGCCGGGCACCGACCGGTGGTCCTGGCCGGAGGGGCGACCGGCATGGTGGGTGATCCGGGCGGACGGAGCGAAGAGCGGAATTTGCTCGATCGGGACACCCTGAGCCGGAACGTGGCCGGGGTCAAGCGCCAGTTGGAGAAGATCTTGGATTTCGGCTCCAGCAATGCCGCCCGCCTGGTGGACAACGCCGACTGGACCGCCCCGATGGGTGTCCTGGAATTCCTTCGTGACGTGGGTAAACACTTCACGGTCAACCAGATGGTGGCCAAGGAATCGGTTCGCGCCCGCATGGAGAGCGAACACGGGATTTCCTACACCGAATTCAGCTACATGTTGCTCCAGGCCCACGATTTCTTTCATCTTTGCCGGACCGAGCAGGTGGAAATGCAGATGGGAGGATCGGATCAATGGGGCAACATCACCGCCGGTATCGATCTCATCCGACGTCGGCTCAACCGCCCGGCATACGGTCTGACCTGGCCCTTATTGACTCGGTCGGACGGCAAGAAAATGGGCAAATCGGTTCAAGGCGCCCTCTGGTTGGACCCGGACAAGACCAGTCCGTATCAATTCCGTCAGTATTGGATGCAACTTCCCGATGACGACGTGGAGCGATTCCTCCTGCAATTGACACTGCTCCCCGTCCCCGAAATCGCTGCGATCATGGCAGAACACACGGGGCAACCCGAACGGCGATTGGCTCAGCAACGCCTGGCCCGTGAGGTAACCGTCCTGGTCCACGGGGAGGCGGCCGAATCGGCGGCGGCGGAGGCCACTGCAGTGCTGTTCGGTGGGGACCCCCTGCAGGCCTCGGAGGCGGCACTCGGCGCCCTGGCCCGGGAGGTCCCAACCAGTCGGGTGTCGCTTTCGGCATTGAATGACCTGGTGACACTCCTGCGTACGGTTGGTTTTTGTACCTCGAACGGTGAGGCGAGGCGTCTCCTGGAGCAAAAGGGCTGCCGGGCCAATGGACGGATCCTCACCTCGGAATCGACGGATCTCACGGAAGTGGCCCGGCTCTTCGGACGGTTCATACTTCTGCGCAAGGGAAAAACAACCTTTCATCTCGTCGAGGTCGGTTCCGACTGACGCAAAAGACGGTGGAAATCGTTCTCTCGGGGACTCGACGGGAGTCTCGGGCAGTGCTGCAGATTTCCGAACGATATTTTTCGGAATTTGCCCAGCGCAGGTTGTCGGTCCCTCACCTGCGGGCTACATTTGCCTTCCGCCTCGCACGACCTTGTCTGGAAGTGGCGAGTCGGCACCTACTTTTCGGCCTTCTAGCAGGGGCGGAATGTGTGCCTGAGCGCAAGCTCCTTGAAAACGGAAGAGA
>JBMTPW010000205.1:0-4043 GCA_049444115.1 Ilumatobacteraceae bacterium
TATGGAAGGACGGGATTCATCCCACGACTGATGGCGAGAAGTTGCTGATCTCGGAGATCGCCAAGGTCCTCGGAACGGCTCCGGGTGGCGGTGACGGCATCTGCTTGCCCTCGGAGTTCACGGCGGACACCACGCTCGAGAACGGACCAGACTTCGGAGGCTCGACATCGGTCGCCTCCAACTGAACGATCGCGGTCGGTCCGCTCGGGAACACGGTGATCTCCGTCAGGGTGGTTGCTTCCTGAGTGGGCCCTGCCCACACTGAGACGGTGTTGCAGGTTCGTTCTCTCTCGGTTGAAGTGGCCGGCCGTCGCGTCGTGGAGAACGCCACCTTCTCCGTCATGCCCAAGGACAAGGTGGGCCTGGTCGGTCGCAACGGTGCAGGAAAGACCAGTTTGTTCAAGGTTCTCGGTGGGGAGTCCGAACCAGCGGCGGGCTCGGTGGCCCGTAAGGGCGGTTTCGGGTATCTCCCGCAGGATCCCCGGATCGCTGGCATCTACGACGGACGAACGGCGATTTCGCACGTCCTGTCCGGACGCCAGGTCGATGACGAGTTGATGCGTATCGAGAAGTTGCGGGTGGCCATGGAGGCCGATCCGAGCGACCGCAACGTGTCCCGGTACAGCCGTGCCGAAGAAGAGTTCGCCTTGAAGGGCGGCTACGCCGCCGAGAGCGAAGCCCGCAGTATCGCCGCCGGACTGGGCATGTCCGGAGCCCGCCTCGACCTACCCGTCGGGGTGCTGTCGGGCGGTGAACGTCGACGTGTGGAGCTGGCCCGAATTCTCTTCGCTGGTAGCGACGTGCTGTTGTTGGACGAGCCGACGAACCACTTGGACATCGACGCCAAGAATTGGTTGCTCAACTTCCTCCGTCAATACCGTGGGGCTCTTCTGGTCATCAGCCATGACCTGGATCTGCTCGACGAGGCAATCACCCGGGTTCTGCACTTGGATCGCGACGCCGAAGACGGAGTCGGCGACGTCATCGAGTACCGCGGCACGTACAGCCAATACCGCCGCGCTCGGGCCGAGGACGAAGCGCGTCGGGCCAAGAAAGCCGTATTGCAGGCCAAGGAAATCGATCGCCTGCAAACGGTGGTGGACCGTTTCGGAGCCAAAGCCTCCAAGGCGTCGATGGCCCACAGCATCGAAAAGCGCATCGACCGTCTGCAAGCGACCAAGGTGTCGGCCCCGACGGCGACGCGGCGAATCAGGGTGCGCTTCCCGGATCCGCCGCCATGTGGTGCCACCGTGATCACCGCTGCTCACTTGTGCAAGGGGTACGGGGGTCCCTCGGTCTTCGAAGACGTGTCCTTCGATCTCGGACGGGCGGAGCGGCTCCTGGTGCTCGGACTCAACGGAGCGGGAAAGACCAGCCTGTTGCGCATCCTGGCCGGTGAGACCATGGCCGACCTCGGGGACTTCGCTTTCGGCCATCAGGTTCACGTCGGCTACTACGCCCAGGAGCACGACAACTTGGACATCGACGCGTCCTTGCTCGACAACATGCGTCGGCAGGTGCCGCCCGGGGTCGTGCTCACCGAAACGCAGTTGCGCGGATTGCTCGGCATGTTCGGTCTGTCCGGTGACAAGGTGAACCAGAAGTCGGGCACGCTGTCGGGTGGGGAGAAGACGAAACTTGCGCTGGCCATGTTGATGGTCGGCCGGAACAACTTGTTGTTGCTCGACGAGCCGACCAACAACCTGGATCCCGCCAGTCGCGAAGCCGTGGCTGCGGCCCTCGCCGATTGGAAAGGTTCGATCATCTTCGTCAGCCACGACACCGAATTCGTCGAACGGCTGGAACCCACCAAGGTGCTGCTCATGCCCGACGGTCAGGTCGATTACTTCAGTCCCGACTGGTTGGAGCTGGTGAGCCTGGCCTGAACCTCGGGTTCGGTGCACCCGTCCGGCTGATGACGCCGAGGTGTGAGGGGTTACGGTGCTGATATGCGCATAGGAATCTTCGGTGGAGCGGCGAACGACGGCACGTTGGACGCCATGGTCAGTGAGGCTCGCAGAGCAGAGGCCGACGGCTTCGCCAGTTTCTGGGTGCCGCAGATCTTCGGACACGACGCCCTCACGGTCCTGGCGGTGATGGGACGTGAAGTCCCGCGCATCGAACTGGGAACCAGCGTGGTTCCCACATATCCGCGTCATCCGATGATGATGGCCCAGCAGGCGCTCACGGTGAATGCGGCCACTGGTGGCCGCCTGTGTCTGGGGATCGGTCTCAGCCATCAAGTAGTGGTCGAGGGAATGTGGGGCATGAGTTTTGCCAAACCGGTTCGGCACATGCGCGAATACCTGGAAGTCATGATGCCGCTCCTGGAAGGCCAACCCGTCGCCCATGCCGGTGAGGAGTTCCGGGTCAACGGTGCCGTTGCCGTACCCGGGGGCACCCGTCCAAATGTGGTGATCGCCGCACTCGGGGAGCAGATGTTGAAAGTGACCGCTCGTCTCGCCGATGGCACCCTCACCTGGTGCACCGGACCACAAACGCTCAAGGATCACACCATTCCAACGTTGCGTGCTGCGGCCGAGGAGGCCGGACGTGACGCGACGCGGGTCATCGCCGCTCTTCCGGTGTGCGTCACGGAAGATCGTGCTGGGGCTCATGAACGTGCCGCCAAGGTCTTCGTCGTCTATGGACAGTTGCCCAGTTACCGGGCGATGTTGGACAAAGAAGGCGTCGGCGGTCCAGCCGATATCGCCATCGTCGGCAACCGCAACGAGGTGATGGATCGGATCGCAGCGTTGTCCGATATCGGAGTGACCGACTTCGCAGCGGTGGAGTTCGGGGGCAATGCCGACGAAGTAGCCGCCACCCGGGAAGCCGTGAAGTCTCTCCTGAAGTAGAGGGCAACGATTCATGGGCCAGGCCGTGACTGTCACCACCACCGATGGCATCGCCCGAGTGGTCTTCGACAATCCCCCCATCAACCTGATGACGTTGGAGGTCTTCGTCTCGGCCGCCCAGACGTTTGCTGCGCTCGCCGCCGACGACGATGTCCGCGTGGTCATCGTGTCGTCGGCCAATCCGGACTTCTTCGTCGCCCACTTCGATGTGGAGGCGATCCTCGGCTTTCCAGTCGATTCTCCGCCGGCGACGGAGTTGAACTACTTCCATGTCATGTGCGAGACGTTGCGCACCATGCCGAAAGCCACGATCGCCGTCATCGAAGGACGCGTCGGAGGTGGAGGCAGCGAGATGGCTCTCAGCTGCGATATGCGATTCGCCCGACGCGGCAATGGAGACGATGGCGGCGCGGTGTTCAATCAACCCGAAGTGGCGCTCGGCATCATTCCGGGTGGGAGCGGCACCCAGCGATTGTCGCGTCTCATGGGCCGATCGCGGGCTCTCGAGGTCGTTCTCAGCTGCGACGATGTCGATGCCGAAACCGCTGAGGCCTGGGGATGGGTGAATCGTTCGTTGCCAGCCGCGGAACTATGGCCGTTCGTGAATCGTCTCGCTCGACGCATCGCTTCGTTCCCACCGCACGCGGTCGCCTCCGCCAAAGCCGCCGTTCTTCGCGCCGAGAAGGGCGTCCCCGAGGACCTCTTGGCCGAGGGCAATGCCTTCAGCGCGCTCCTGCATCGTCCCGAGACGCAGGAGGCCATGCGGAGTTTCCTGGCGCTTGGGGGACAGACCCCCGAGGGAGAGAAGCGTCTCGGTGCTCTCTTCGATACCTGACCGTTCGTCAAGTACGACTGAATCAACGCAAGCCGACCGGTACTCCCGAGAAGGGTTTGTTCACCAAGTCGAAGAAGTCGTTTCCCTTGTCGTCCACCACGATGAAAGCCGGGAAGTCACGAACTTCGATCTTCCAAACGGCCTCCATGCCCAGTTCCGCATACTCGAGAACCTCCACCTTGGTGATGCAGTCCTGAGCGAGTCTGGCCGCCGGTCCGCCGATCGACCCCAGGTAGAAACCGCCGTGACGTTTGCAGGCATCGGTGACCGCCCGTGAGCGATTGCCTTTGGCCAGCATCACCAGACTTCCTCCGTGGGACTGGAACTCGTCGACATAACTGTCCATCCGT
>JBMTPW010000206.1:0-4042 GCA_049444115.1 Ilumatobacteraceae bacterium
GTCGAACTTGACCAGACCGGCCGTGGCGCAATCGTCTTTGTCCCATTGCAGAACACTGCGGTCGCGCATACGGGCCCACTCCACCGGACAGACCTCGATCACCGGACGATCGCAGATGACCATGCCCCCGGAGTGAATACCGAGATGCCGTGGCGCATCCTCGATCTCGGCGGCCAATTCCAGAACGAGTGGCGGAATGGAATGATCCTGACGGGCATCGGGTCCGGTGGAAGACGTCTCACCAGTGATCGCCGCCACATTGCGCCAGGAGTCGATCTGTTTCGACCAGGCGTCCTGCTGTCCGGGCGCGTATCCAAGAGCCCTGGACATGTCGCGCACCGCGGAGCGAGCTCGATAGGTGATGACGTTGGCCACCTGGGCCGTGTGATGCCGTCCGTACCGGGTGAAGACGTACTGGATGACTTCTTCGCGACGACCACTCTCGATGTCCAGATCGATGTCGGGGGGACCATCGCGTTCGGGGGACAGGAACCGCTCGAAGAGAAGGCCGAGCGAGACCGCATCGGCTTTGGTGATTCCGAGTGCGTAACAGACCGCGCTATTGGCGGCGCTCCCTCGACCTTGGCAGTAGATGTCGGAGCGGACACAGAACTGCACGATGTCCCAGACCACCAAGAAGTACCCGGCGAAACCAAGGGTCTCGACGATCTCCAACTCGTGGTCGATGGTGCGCCAGGCCCGGGCCCGCAGACTGAGATCCTCGCCACCACTCGGACGCATCCCATAACGCCGTCGGGCCCCTTCGTCAACCAGATGTCGGAGATATTCCATCTCCGACAGTCCGTCGGGACACGGATACGGAGGCAGACGCGGGGCCACGAGGGACAGATCGAAGGCGGCGGCAGCTCCGATCTCGGCGGCGACCTCGATCACTCCCGGATAGCGCGCGAAACGACGCCGCTGTTCGGCTCCACTGCGCAGATGAGCAGTCGCTGCAGCCGGCAACCACGGATCGATCTCGTCCAGACTGCAGCGCCGACGCACTGCGGCCATGGCCGTGGCCAGTCGACGGGCCGCCGGCGTGGCGTAATGCACGTTGTTGGTGGCCACGCAGCGCACATCGGAGCGCGCGGCGATCTCGGCCAGTGCGTCGTTGCGCGCCGAATCGAGCGGATCACCGTGATCCCAGAGTTCCACGAGCACGCGATCACGGCCGAAGGAACCGACGAGACGTTGCAGTTCGCGCTGCGCAGCCGTCGGACCGTCGTCGATGAGAGCGGCCGGGACGGTTCCCTGTCGACATCCGGTGAGAACCCACCAGTTGCCGGCTGCGGCGTCGGCCAGATCGGGCAGAGTGCATCGGGATCGGCCCTTGGATCCAGCCAGTTGCGCCAGGCTGATGGCTCGCGACAAACGGGCGTATCCATCCGGACCATCGGCCAGAACGACGAGATGACGCGTGCCGTGTCGGTCGGCGTCCAAGGACGACACGTCACGCGATTGCTGCACGGTGAGTTCGGCTCCGAAGATCGTCGGTAGACCGACCGTACGCGCCGCTCGGGCGAAGCGCACCACGCCGTACAGACCATCGTGGTCGGTCAGGGCCAGAGCGTTCAGTCCGAGACGATGAGCTTCCTCGGCCAGTTCTTCGGGATGCGAGGAACCGTCGAGGAACGAGAAGTTCGAATGGCAGTGCAGTTCGGCATAAGGGACCGTCGGTCGCGGGACAGGGGGCGGGGACGGGGCGCGGACCACGGATGTCGGCGGAGTGGGGACGGCGGTCGGTGGTCGGCGTCGACCCGAAAGTCGGGCCTCGAGTTCGGCCCAGGTGGTGGGACCAGACATCCGATACGGCCGCGGGTCGCCCGTCTCGTCGGGGTGTCCATCGTGGGAGACATCGGAAGCATCACCGGCCGGGCACACGGGGGCAGACTATCGAACATATGTTCGTTCGTGCCAGTGGTGGGTTGTTTCGGGCCTGGTCAGAGCGAATTCAGGGCCGACTCGATATCGGCCCGGACGTCATCGCTGTGCTCCAAACCGCAACTGACGCGCACCGTTCCAGGGGTGATACCGGCCGCCGACAATTCCTCCGGGGTCATCCCGGCATGGGTGGTCGAAGCCGGATGGGTCACCAACGTCTCGGGACCGCCCATCGATGTTGCCGGTCGGCACAGCCGGACCGACTGCACGAAGCGAGTCCCGGCTTCCAGACCGCCGCGCAGATCGAAGGTGAGCACCCCGCCATGAAGACGATGCTGACGTTGGGCCAGAGCGTGATGCGGATGCGAGGCCAATCCCGGATACCGCACCCAGTTCACCGCGTCGTGCCGTTCGAGTGCCTCGGCCACCTCACGTGCCGTGGCTCCCTGTTGCCGCAACCGCGGACCCAAAGTCCGTAGCCCGCGCAATCCGTTCAGCGCGTCGAAGGGCGAGGCGCATGCTCCCTGCAGAACGGCGAATCCCCAAAGCGCTTCGATCAGGTCCGCGTCTCCCGCCACCACTCCCAGGGTCGCATCGTTATGACCGGCCATGGCCTTGGTCGCCGAATGGATGACCAACTGGACGCCGTGATCGAGTGGTCGAACACCAAGGGGTGTGGCCAGAGTGGAGTCGACAACGGTGATGGGCCCCTTGATGGATCCGATCTCGTCGAGGTCGATGATGTCGAGCAGAGGATTCGCCGGTGATTCGGCGAGCACCATCATCGTGCGACCGGGACGAACAGCCGCTGCGAACGCGCCGCGTTCGGTGCCGTCGACGAAGGTCACTTCGATCCCGAAACGCGGGCACACACCGGCGAGGAATTGCATCGTGCCGCCATAGAGCTGGCGCTGCGCCACGATGTGATCACCCTGGGAGCACAGACCCAGGATCACTCCGGCGATCGCTCCCATTCCCGAGGCGTATGCTCGCGCCGCTGCAGCACCTTCGAGATCGGCGACCGCACGTTCGAAAGCATTCACCGTGGGATTGCCGTGACGGCTGTAGAACTCGGCGGCGCGCGAAGAATGAGCCAAGCGATGACCGTCTTCCAGACTCGCCATCTCGTAGGTGGTCGAGGCCCAGAGCACCGGAGCCAGCGCGCTGATGCCGGGAGTACGTCCACCATGAACGGCGACGGTTTCGGGTTGCGCGCTGCCATGAACACTTTCGGAGTTCGCCGATGCATCGGTCATGACTCACAGTCAACCACTTCACCACGGTTCTCAACACATGATCGATGAACTCACTTCGTGACCACATCGACCACCCCTCAAGATTTCGGATGGTCCGCAGAAATCCGGTCGAAAACTGTGACGTTTCGAACCGGGTCGACTCTGGATACGACACAACCGTGCCGTATCGGCACACCGAACAGAAAGAAAGGAACATGACCAAGACATCAACTCAGTTCCCGTCATCGCTCTCTGCAGATCAGGACTCACTTGCGTCGACTCCGCATCATGACACTCGAGCGAATACGACGCGACCCGCTGCAACGTCGAATGCATACACGTCGGCTGGAATCGCTGCATCACCGCGGGCCCTCGTGACTCTGCGCCACAATTCCGACCGGCGTTCGATCGAAGCGGCCCTGGAGCGACTCGGGTATTCCGTTCGTGCCACCAACGATCCAATCGCCACCGAGGTACTGCTGCGCACCTATGGTCCCGACATCATCGTCGTCGACGTGCACGAGGCCTACCCGGCCTCGAGCGACCTCCTGCAGCAGATTCGTCGCTGCCCGGACATTCATACGGTGGTCGTGGGAGCGGACACCGATGATCAACGCATCATCGCTCTGCGCAACGGAGCCGACGACGCGGTATCCACCGATGTCTCTCCCGATGAAGTCGCTCTCCGCTGTCAGGCGATCCTCCGTCGCCAACAGGCGGAGCAGTCACCGTTCGTCGGTGGCAACCCACGGGTTCTCTACTTCGGACCTCTGAGCATCGATCTCGGTCGTCGCGAGATCCGCGTCGACCGCAGGGTGATTCCGGCAACTCGTCTGGAATTCGATTTGTTCGCCCACTTGTGCCAGCGGCCCCTCGAGGTCTGCAGTCGACCCGATCTGCTCACTGGTGTCTGGGGACCGCAC
>JBMTPW010000207.1:0-4020 GCA_049444115.1 Ilumatobacteraceae bacterium
CTCACCTGGGAGACGCAATGGGTGCAGTACAGCCGTTGCTGACGGTCGACTTGGGCTCCGACCACCTGCACGCCATGCATCATCTGGCCGAGTGAACGTTTCAGGTCGCGGTCGATCATGGTTCGGTCGAATTCATGGTTCAGTTGAATGGTGCCATGGAGCGCAGTCGCTCGTCGGATTCGGCTGCTCCGATTCCCGGAAGACGCGAACGCAGGATCATCACCTTTCGCAACGACAGCGTGTCCCCCTGACGGGTGTAGATGGCCTTCAGATTGTTGAGCATCCGTTCGACGATTCCGAGCGCGGGTGTGATCGCCAGAAACCGGGAGTCGAAGGACTGGTGCGCTCCGACGACTCGATGAAAGAGATTCCGACATCCGACGCGATCGAGAACGGCTCCCCCATTGAACGGATCGATGAACGTCTCGGGCACGAGGCCCTGATCCGGTGTGACGCCGACGATGAAGTGGGCCGGCATTCCCACGCCACTGAGTGGGAGGCCGCATCTCCTCCCCACTTCGATGGCCAGTAGCGACAAGGTGATCGGAATCCCGCGTCGCTCGGCCAGAACCCGGTGCAACAAGGAATTCGTGGCGGCGTAGTAGTCCTCCCGGTTCCCCACGAACGATTGGGAGTCCGCGACTCGTGCGTTCCCGAACAATGTCGCCGACAGGGCTGTCACGGATGCATCGGGAACCGAATCGGCGAGTCGATCCAAGAGTTCCATGTTGTAACGGATGTCCACCCGGTCCTGCGGTGCCAAGGTTGCGGCGATGACGAGGGCCGTTTCGTCCAGGGGAAGATCCGCGCCTCGTTCGATGAGATGTGAGAATCGCTCGATGAGGGCCGACGATTCGGATCCGGACTCCACGTCACAAAACCTACGGCACTAGCCTCGGGCGCATGCATATCGGAGTACATGCTTCCTCCACACCCGACAAATTGGCTCTGATCATGGCCGGATCCGGGTACACCCAGACCTTTGCCGAATTGGATGCCGCGGCGAACCGTTTGTCGCACTTGCTCCGCAACGCCGGACTGCTGCCCGGTGACCACATCGCCTTGTGCCTCGAGAACCATGACCGATACCTGGAGATTCTCTGGGGATGCCAATACGCCGGGCTGGTGTACACGGCGACGTCGTCGCGACTGACGAGCAGTGAGCTGTCCTACATCATCAACGATTGCGGAGCCAAGGCCTACATCACCTCGAAGTACAAGGCCGACCAGGCCGCGGACGTCCTGGGTTCGACACCCGGCGTCGGACTGCGACTCATGCTCGACGGCACGATTCCCGGCTACGAGAGCTACGAGGAGGCCGTGGCCGAACAGTCCACCGTTCCTCTCCCCGCTCGCGTCGCCGGGACGGACATGCTCTACTCATCGGGAACCACGGGTCAACCCAAAGGGGTGACCAAGCCCTTCGTGGCTCTGCCGCTCGACGAGACACCCACATCGGTGGCCCCGATGATCGGCATGCTCTTCGGGTTCACCTCCGACAGCGTGTACTTGTCGCCCGCACCCCTGTACCACGCCGCGCCACTGCGATTCACCATGGGCGCGCAGAGCGTCGGCAGCACTGCGGTGGTGATGGAGCACTTCGAGGCGGAGCAATACCTCGCAGCGGTCGAAAAGCACTCGGTCACGCACAGCCAGGTCGTGCCCACGATGTTCGTCCGCCTCCTCAAATTGGATCCGGCGATTCGCGCCAAGTACGACGTCTCGTCCTTGCAGGCCGTTATCCACGCCGCAGCACCGTGCCCGATCCCGGTCAAGAAGCAGATGATCGAATGGTTCGGACCGATCATTCACGAGTACTACGCCGGTACCGAGGGAAACGGCTTCGTCTACTGCAACAGCGAGATGTGGCTCGCTCACGAAGGGACCGTGGGGATGCCGATCGGTTGCACGATTCACATCGTGGGTGACGATGGGGAGGAACTGCCCAAGTACGAAAGCGGCACGATCTTCTTCGAAGGTGGTGCCGAGTTCGAGTATCACAACGACGCCGAGAAGACCAAGAGTTCGCGGCATCCGAAAGGATGGAGCACCTTGGGCGACGTCGGGTATCTGGACGACGACGGTTTCCTGTTCCTGACCGACCGCAAGGCCTACATGATCATTTCCGGCGGCGTGAACATCTATCCCCAGGAAGCAGAGAACGCCCTCGTCACTCATCCCAAGGTGGTGGACGTGGCGGTGTTCGGAGTACCGAACGAAGATTTCGGTGAAGAGGTCAAGGCCGTCGTCCAGCCGGTGGAGATGCCCGCCTCTGCAGAAGCAGCCAAGGCACTCGAACGGGAACTGATCGAGTACTGCAAGTCGCAGTTGGCCGATGTCAAGTGTCCGCGAACCGTCGACTTCCGTGCCGAACTTCCCCGGCATCCCACGGGCAAGCTGTACAAGCGGATTCTCAAGGACGAGTACTGGAAGAACTCCGGTCGCACCATTTGAGTCGTCGTCATCCGTTCTTGGCCCCCAACATCGAGGGCGGCTTCATTCCTTTCGCGCATCGCGGCGGGAGTCGATCTCATCCCGAGAATTCGCTGGCCGCTTTCCGGCACGCCTGGGATCTGGGGTTCCGCTATCTGGAAACCGACGTACAGACCACCTCCGACGGTGAGGTCGTGGCCTTCCATGACGACGATCTGCAACGAACCTGCGGTGTCGCTCGTCGGATCAGCGAGATGACCTGGGCTGAGGTCAGAACAGCACGCATCGACGGCCGGGAGCCGATTCCTCGCATGGTGGACCTCCTCGAGGAGTTTCCTGGGGCGTACGTCAACATCGATGCCAAGAGCGACGCAGTGGTCGAACCATTGCTCCGTACCCTTCGGGATACCGGGGTACTCGGCCGCGTGTGCATCGGGGCATTCAGTCATCGCCGCCTCCTCCGAATCCGCGCCGAATTCGGATCCGCGGTCTGCACCAGTGCCAGCCCCCTCGAAGTCGCCCTCTGGATGATGGGTCGGATGCCCCTCGGACCATCGTGCCTCCAGGTCCCCGTGCGTCAGGGTGGGCTGCCGGTGGTCACCGAGAGACGCGTGGGTCGAGCCCACGCCGCCAATTGTCCCGTGCACGTCTGGACCGTGGACGATCCCGTGGACATGCAATGGCTATTGGACATCGGCGTCCACGGCATCATGACCGACTCCGGGGATGTCCTCCGGGCGGTGGCCGTGACCAACGGAATCTGGTCCACCTGATCTCAGGTGACGAGAGGGACGACCTCGTTCATGAAGCGAGCCATTTGTTCGTCGGCCTTCTTGTAGGAGTCTCCCAACATGTGCGGGAAGATGGTCAAGTACTCCAGACCGACCAGGTCCTTGTAGAACTGCACCCCTTCGGCGACCTGCTCGGGAGTTCCGAGGAGAATCGTCTTGTTGTCCACCGATTCCTGCATAGTCGGAATGAGGCCGGGCTTGGCCGGCTTTCCGTCCTCGCCCATGTACCCACGGCTCCAACCGTAGGGGCCCAGGAATTTCCAGAATTCGTCGTGTCCGGGGGTCGCGGACTTCCAAGCCTCCTCGTGGGAATCCTCGATCCGCACCGAGATGACCAACATGCGCTTCGCGCCCGGAGCGGGAGCGGATCCGAGGGCCGCTTCCTGTTTTTCTGCATAGGCGTCCCAAAAACGCTTGATGAAGCTGTAGTGCTGATTCCAGAACACTGCCGAATGGCCGACCCGGGCCACGTAATCGAGGGTTGGAGGACTGGTGACCGCCTGCCAGATCTCGAATGGATACAGCGGCCGGGGCACGAGGGTCAGGGACTGCACCGTGGAGCCGCGATCCGGAATCCCAGGGAGCGGAATCTGGAAGTGCTTGCCGGAATACGCGAAGGTCTCCTGGGCGAGTGCCCGCCGGATGATCTCCATCGATTCCTCGAAGACCTCCCGGTTCAACTCGTCATCGGCACTCTTCTCCGGATTGTCGTGTGAACCGATCGAGACGCCCTTTTCATTGAGGTGCAGGACCTCGCGGGGCACGGTGCCGCGACCCACTCCCAAGACGCCCCGTC
>JBMTPW010000208.1:0-3996 GCA_049444115.1 Ilumatobacteraceae bacterium
TCCGGGCAGTTTCGACCCCTTTCATCTGGGGCATCTGGACATCGTCCAACAGACGGTGGAGTTGTTCGGTGCCGTGGTCATCGCAGTGATGCACAACCCCGGTAAGCCGTCGGGTCTCATCGATCTGGGGCATCGCGTCGAGTTGGCGCGTTCGTGTGTCGCGCATCTGCCGTCCGTCCGTGTCGAGGCTCACCCTGGACTGGCAGTGGATGCAGCTCGCGCCGAGAATGCCGACTTCATGGTGAAGGGTCTGCGCAACGGGACGGACTTCGATGTCGAACAGCAGATGGCGCACACCAACTATTCGGTGTCGGGCGTACGCACCGTCTACCTGCCTTGCCGGTCGGACCATGCCTACATCAGCAGTCGGTTCATCCGAGAAGTCGCTCAGTACGGTGGAGATGTGTCCCATATGGTTCCTGAACCAGTGAGCACAGCCCTGGCGGGTATCTTTGGGAAACCCCATTCGAGCGGTCCCAAGGGGCGCCCATGAGCTACCAATTCGACGAATACGACGATGACACCGGCCGTTACGACCGGCGTGTCGACGATCAAACCGGAGATTCCGGGGTGCTTCTGCGTCGGGCCATCGACATCATTGCCACGGCACCCAACATGCCGTTGTCGTCGACGCCGAGGATCGACCGGGACGAAATCATCGAATTGCTGGAAGAAGCTCTCCATCGTCTCCCTGACGAGCTGCGGCAGGCCCGTTGGATGCTGCGGGAGAAGGACGAGTTCATCCAGCGCACGCGTCGGGAAGCCGATGAGGTGATCGAGGCGGCCAAGGTGCAAGCCGAGCGATTCGTGCAACGTTCGGAAGTCGTGCGTGCCGCGGAGGCAAGAGCCCGTCAGATCGTTGAGGCAGCCGAGGACGAATCCCGGCGGCTGAAACACGAGACCGAGGATTTCCTTGATCAACGCCTCGCCAGTTTCGAGATTCTCCTCGACAAATTGGCCAAGACCGTGGCGACAGGCCGTCGCCGTCTCTCCATCGGTGAGCGAAACGCCGACGGGATACCCGACCCCGAACGCGGTGGTGCCGGTTACGACCCGACGGGGTCCGATCCGTCTCGGCTCGGCCTCGGGTACGAAGATTCGATCGAGGACTCCGAGGCCATCTTCTTCGATCAGGACAACACCTCGTCGCGCTGAATCGGCTGGCTCTCCGGCCGGTAGAAATGCCCCGTGAAGAATCCGTTGTTGGTCAACGCCCTGGAACTGCTCCGGCGCCCGGGTTCGGTCAAGCGCATCACCATCGAGGTTGATCCCCTGGACATCGGACTCGAATCACGAGTTCTGGCCTCCGGATCGCCGCTCGAGGTGGACGTCTCGGTGGAGAGCCTCTCCGACGGCCTCGTGGTCACCGGTTCGCTCCGGGCTCGTTTCGCTGCGGAATGTCGACGGTGTCTGTGTCCGATCGAGGGAATCGTCGAGGCGGACGTACGCGAGCTCTACCAGGTCACTGTGACCGATCCGGACGCCTTCCCGATCGTGGGCGACCAGGTGGATCTGGTGCCGATGGTGCGCGAGAGCGTTCTCCTGGAGTTGCCCGACGCCCCGGTATGTCGGCCGGATTGCGCCGGACTCTGTCCGATCTGCGGAATCGACCGAAACGTCGCATCCTGCACCTGCGTCGTCGACACCCCCGACCCGCGCTGGGCCGCCCTCGAGGGCCTGCGCGAGCAACTCCCCGAATGAGCGAGCCCGAATGACCCGGCCCGAATGACCCGGCCCGAATGAACAAGGTGGAGAGAAACGGGAGAACCGCTAGTCTTCGGGGGCCGTATCGAGGAGAAGGTCGCCGTGGCTGTTCCGAAGAAGAAGAAGTCCAAGATGAAGGGCCGCAGCCACATGGCTGGGGCGTGGAAGTTGGCCGCTCCATCGCGCAGTCTGTGCCCCCGTTGCGGTTCGGCCAAGGTTCCCCACACGGTGTGCAAGACCTGCGGGTGGTACAAGAACCGCGTGGCCGTCGAAGTCGAGTAGGCCTCGTCGCGGTCGATCGCCATCTCCAGATGCGTCGGTCGTCGCCGATCCACTAGACACTCCTCATGCTTCCGGTCGCTGTCGACGCCATGGGGGGAGATCACGCCCCCGATCAGATTCTCCGCGGGGCCCTCGACGCGTCCCAGTCCGGTGTTCCGGTGGTGCTCGTCGGCCCGGCGGGCCTCGCAGGGCGAGGCGACCTCCCCCTGATCGAAGCCAGTGAAGTCATCGGAATGGATGAAGATCCGGCCTACGGAGTGCGGCGGAAGAAGGACTCCACACTCGTGCGAGCAGCCGAAGCTGTGCGCGACGGCCGGGCATCGGCGATGATCTCGGCAGGCAACACCGGTGCGACGATGGCGGCAGCTCTGTTGCGCATGGGTCGAGTGAAGGGTGTGAATCGGCCGGCCATCGCCACGCCGATACCGGTTCCCGGAGGTCGACCGACGGTTCTGCTCGATGCCGGTGCCAATACCGACGTGCAGGCCGACTGGCTGGTTCAGTTCGCGGTCATGGGTTCGGTCTACGCCCACCATCGCTATCGCATCGACCAGCCCCGCGTCGGTCTGCTCTCCATTGGCGAAGAACCCGGGAAAGGAGACACGCTTCGCAAGGAAGCGTTCGAATTGTTGTCGGTGGCTCCGGGTCTCAATTTCATCGGCAATGTCGAAGGTCGCGATGTGATGTCCGACGACGTCGACGTCGTGGTGACCGACGGCTTCACCGGCAACGTCGTCCTCAAGACGCTCGAGGGGGGCATGAAGACCCTGGTGCGGGCGCTGATGGCGGCGTTCGCCTCCAAGCCCGAATACAAGGTCCATGCCGATGCACTGTTGCCATCGTTGCTCCCTTTGTACGACTCGGTGGATCCCGAGAGCACCGGGGGGGCGATCCTGCTCGGGGTCGATGGCGTCTGCATCATTTCCCACGGATCCTCGTCGGCTCGTGCCGTGGTGAACGGAATCAAGGTCGCTGCCGACATGGTGCAATCCGGGATCGTCGAAGAGATTCGCCGGGCCGTCAACCGCTGAACCTGCGGTTCCATCAAGCGCTGAAACCGTCGGGCAAGGGGCGTTATCATGCCTGCGGTAGGCAAGTCGGGAGGACATCGTGCCGGCAGAAACTCATGTCGTAGACGGACCATTGGATCGAGCGGCCATCTTCGCCATCGTGCGTGACCAATTGGTGGACATCTTGGAAATCGACCCCGAGGACATCTCGGAAGGACAGTCCTTCAAGGACGATCTGAATGCCGACTCCTTGGCATTGGTGGAACTGGTGGACGCCCTCGAAGAAGAACTGAGCGAGCGGACAGTGGGTTTCCGCATCGAGGACGAGGATCTGGCCGATCTGAAGACGGTGCGTGATGCCGTGGACTTCGTCTACGCCCACGTGACCGCCACCAAGGGATAGTCGATGGGAGGCGCCCGATGGCAGTAGGTGCGACTCGCTCCCGCTGGCGGGCTCGTTTGCGGCGCGGCCGACAGACCGTAGGGAGTCGCAGTTCGTCCCTCGACACCTGGACCTTGCAGGTGGCCGGCCACGTGTTCGTGGATCGGGACATCCTGGAGCGGTCCCTGTCCCACCGATCGTGGTGTGCCGAACACGGAGGAGTGCCGAGCAACGAGAGACTCGAGTTCCTCGGCGACGCGATTCTGCAATGGGTGGTCACCGATCTGATCTATCGTTCGCACCCCGAACTGAGCGAGGGCGTCCTCACCGAATTGCGCAAGTCCCTGGTGAACACCGAGACACTGGCCCATACGGCACGAGAGATCGAACTCGGTCAGTGGATTCTGCTCGGCATGGGGGAGGATGCCGCTGGCGGGCGCAACAAGGACTCGATTCTCGCCGATGCCTTCGAGGCCTTCATCGGTGCGCTCTATCTGGATGGTGGAGCCAATGTGGCCCGAGCCTTCGTGAGTCACGTGATGCAGGGGCGCATGATGAGTCAGGTCGACCACCTCGATGATTTCGATGCGCGCAGTCATTTGATTCGGATCTGTGTGC
>JBMTPW010000209.1:0-3992 GCA_049444115.1 Ilumatobacteraceae bacterium
TCACCGCGCCACCGCCGTCGTTCGCCACCACGAGGTGCGCCGGGTCCGCCGGGTGCGCCGGGTGTTCCAGGTGAGCCGGGTGTTCCGGGTGAGCCAGGTGTGCCGGGGCAGCCGGGTGTGCCAGGTCCTCAGGGTGAGCCGGGTGAGCCGGGTGTTCCAGGTGCGCCGGGTGTTCCGGGTCCTCAGGGTGAACCTGGTCCACAGGGTCCGTCAGGGGAGTGCGGTCCTCCTGGTCCGCAAGGTGAGCCCGGTCCGCAAGGTGTTCCGGGTCCGCAGGGTGAAACTGGCGTTATGGGCGCGACCGGCCCGCAGGGTCCTCAGGGTGAACCTGGTCCGCAGGGTCCGACTGGTCTCCAGGGTCCCCGTGGTTCTGCCGGGGCTGACGGCGCCACCGGACCCCAGGGTCCTCCGGGAACGGGTGGCCTCGGTTCCTTCGGGTCGTTCTGGGATCAGTGCACGCAAGGAATATTCACGGTCGACACACCGTACGTGTTCCGCTTCAGCAATGCGGAAACCTTCAATGAGGGCGTGTCGATCACCGGTCCCACGGAGATCGGAAATCAACCGTTCGAGTGTTTCGGTGATGCAACCCCTGGTCCGTCACGTATCACCTTCACCTCGCCCGGCATCTACAACGTCCAATTCTCCGCTCAATACGGGCGACTCCAAGGTGGGCAAGAGTCCCTGCTGTCGATTTGGATCCGTCGGAACGGAAACAATGTGCCCTGGTCGAATACTGATTTCTTCACGGTGGCCAATTCGCCACGACAGTTGGCCATTCTCAATTGGTATGTAGAGGTCAGCTGCAACCCCGTGTGTGACTTCTACGAGATCGTCTGGCAAGCGAGCGAGGAAGACTCGGTACTGATTGCGGATTCGACCATCAGTCCCGAGATTCCATCCATCATTCTCACTGTGAACCAGGTGGGAGCCTGACTCTGGTCTTTGGTCGGAACTCGTGCAACGGCCGGGACGCCCTGCGTCGACCCTCGGAGTCGAGGGAATCTTGCAGTGGCCGGCACCCGGTCGGATACTCTGATCAGCCGGGGGAGCCATGACGATCATTGCTGGAAGTACCACGGATGTCGCCGCCGATCCGTTGGCGCCAGAACTCGTGATCGAGGGGAAGTCGCCTCGGCAATTGGCCTGGATGCGGTTCAGACGCGACAAAGTGGCGGTGACCGCAGCGATCGTGGTGTTGTTCTACCTCGTCATCGCCATCTTCGCCCCGGTGATCTGCGCCATTCTCGGAATCAGCCCGTACGAATTGGATAGGGATTCGCTGAACGATTACGGCCTCCCGGCGGGACCGTTCGGGGGAATCTCCCGGGAGCACTGGCTGGGCGTCGAACCCGGTACCGGGCGCGACATCCTGGCCCGCTTGCTCTACGGCGCACGTGTTTCACTGTTCGTCGGTTTTCTGGGGACGTTGTTCACCACCACGTTGGGAGTGGTCATCGGGATCATCTCGGGCTACAAGCGCGGTCGAGTGGATGCCGTGGTGGGTCGCATCATGGATCTCACCCTGGCTTTCCCGTCATTCCTGTTGATCATCGCTCTGACAGCCCCTTTCACCCAGCGCTTGGAGGCTTTGGGAGTTCCGGAAGGCAATCCGGCGCGACTGACCTACATCATCTTGATTCTTGGCACGTTCGGGTGGGTGTACGTGGCGCGAGTGGTCCGTGGCCAGACGTTGTCCTTACGCGAACGTGAATTCGTGGAGGCGGCGCGGGCTTCGGGGGCAGGGACTGCTCACATCATCTTTCGACAGATACTTCCCAATCTGTGGGCGCCGGTGATCGTGATCGTGTCCCTGGCTCTGCCCGGGTACGTTGCCACCGAATCGACCCTGTCCTTTCTGGGATTGGGCATGTTGCCCCCAGCAGCCTCCTGGGGAGTGATGCTCGGTGACTCGGTGCGCTACTACCGAGCCGATCCCACGTATCTGTTCATCCCTGGGATGGCCCTGATCATTCTGGTTCTGGCCTTCAACCTGCTCGGCGACGGGATCCGGGACGCACTCGATCCCAAGGCTGACCGGCGGAATCTCGGCTGACCGACCTTTGGTCCAATGTGCCGGCGCATGGCCCGGACGAGGGGATGTTTGTTCCAGAATCCGCCTGGGGAGGATTAGAGTCGAAATGTCCGTCAAACGGATGGACAAGTTAGGGGGATACCAAACATGAAGCGCCCATACATGAAGCGCCGCGTCCTTGGTGTCATCGGATTCACCGTGGCTGCGACCATGCTCGCCGCAGCCTGCGGAGGCGATGACGGAGGAAGTGGCGGCGGATCGGGAGGCACTCCGACGGCTGGCGGCACGATCTACGTGTTGACGCAGTCCGAGGGTTTCGCTCACCTCGACCCGCAACGTAACTACACCGGTGCCGACCTGGCCTTTGCTGGATCGACCATGCACCGCACGTTGACGACGTACAAGTACGCAGCTGGAGAGGAAGGTTCGGACATCACCGCCGACCTCGCCACCGATCTTGGAACGGCATCCGATGATGCCAAGACGTGGTCGTTCACCCTCCGTGATGGCATCACATACGAAGATGGCTCGGCGATCACCTGTGAAGACGTTGCCTACGGCGTGTCGCGTACGTTCGCTGTGGAGGTCATCACCGACGGCCCGACGTATGCGATTTCGTACCTGGACATTCCGGCTGACGAAGAATCGGCCAACGGCACCGTGTACCCCGGTCCCTACACAGCTACTGCGGAGCAGCAGGCCGAATTCGACAAGGCCGTGTCCTGCGATGGCAACACCATCACCTTCAAGCTCAAGGTGCCGGTGGCGGACTTCAACTACACCGTCACCTTGCTGTCCTTCAGCCCGGTTCCCAAGGCTGCCGATACCGGCGAGTCCTACACCACCAAGCCCGTGTCGTCCGGTCCTTACAAGATCGAGTCGTACGAAGAGGGCCAGCAGTTGGTGCTCGTTCGTAACGAGAACTGGAGCAAGGATTCCGATCCGGTGCGCAACGCCTATCCGGATTCGATTGTGGTCCAGTTCGGTCTTGACCCGGCAGTGGTGGACGAGCGTCTCATCGCCGATGCCGGTGACGATCAGTTCGCCGTGGCCGCGGATGGTATCCAGCCCGAGAACCTGCCGACCATCTTCGACGACGAGCGCTTCGCCGATCGTCGTCAGGACGGCTTCGACCCGTACGTGACCTACACCAACGTCAACAACTCCACGATCAGCTGCTACGAGGTACGTCTGGCGATGTACTTGGCTCTCGATCGTGAAGCCTTGCGGACGGCCGGTGGCGGCCCATTCACCGGCGAGTTCGCCGATGGATTCATCAAGCCCAACTTGGCCCCGGACTATGCGCCCACCAAGTTGCCCGAAGGACTGAACGAGGACGGCACGCCGAACCTCGAAGCCGCCGAGGCAGCGATGGCGGCAGCCGAGGAGACCTGCCCGGACGTCGTCGAATACGTCAAGGCCGGTATCGGCTTCATGCATCCCGATACGCCGACCTGGCAGAAGAACGTGTCCATCTGGATCGAATCGCTGGGCAAGGTCGGAATCACCGTGAAGTCCCTGGCGGTGGAGCCGAGCAAGTACTACCCGACGGTCATGAACCCCGAGACTGAGTGGGACATTTCCCGCGCTGGCTGGGGTCCGGACTGGGCCAACGCGTCGACGGTCATCCCTGAACTCTTCGCCACGGGCGGAGGATTCACCTTGACCCGAAATGACGGCAACCCGGACCAGGCAGAGTTCGACTCGCTCGTCGAGGAGGCTCGCGCCGAGACCGACCGTGAGGCCCAGGCCAAGTTGTGGCAGGAATTGAACCAGTACGTGCTGGATCGCCTGTGGGCCATCCCGGGTTCGTTCACCAAGGCTCAGGACATTTGGGGTTCCAAGGTGGGCAATGCCTACCGCTGGGCTCCGTTCGGATCCTTCAACTTCGGTGACCTCTACGTCATCCAGTAATTCCCTGTAGTCGGGGGGGGGGGGGGGGGGGGGGGGGGGGGGG
>JBMTPW010000210.1:0-3978 GCA_049444115.1 Ilumatobacteraceae bacterium
TTGATCGTGGCCAGTGATCCGGGAACGGTCAATGTCGGATCTCCTGGCATGGGTCAAAGAGTGGGCGGGGTGGTGTGCATCCCCGGACCGCTCTATCACAATGCCCCGTTCTCTTTCGCCAGCTCGGCGCTCTTCCAAGGCAACCATCTGGTGTTGCTGGCGAACTTCGATGCCGAGGCCACGTTGGCGGCCATCGAACGCCACCGTGCCGACTGGATCCTCCTGGTTCCCACGATGATGTCGCGTATCTCCCGTTTGCCCGACGACGTCAAGGCACGCTTCGACCTGTCGTCGTTGCAAGTGATCTGGCACATGGCGGCACCCTGCCCTCCGTGGCTCAAGGAGGAATGGTGCCATTGGTTCGGTGGCGAGAAGATCTTCGAGCTCTACGCCGGCACCGAAGCCCAAGCTGTGACCATCATTCGCGGCGATGAATGGCTGGCCCATCGCGGGTCGGTCGGACGCTGCGTGACCGGAGAGATGAAGGTTCTCGATCCCGACACCTACGAAGAACTGCCACCCGGGACCATCGGCGAGATCTTCATGCGGAACGATCGCATCACGTACAAGTACGTGGGTGCCGAAGCGCGCCGCTCACCCGACGGTTGGGAGAGCCTCGGTGACATGGGCAAGATCGACGCCGAGGGCTACGTCTATCTGACGGATCGACGCGGGGACATGATCCTGGCCGGTGGGGCCAACATCTACCCGGCCGAGATCGAGATCGCTCTGTCCGAACATCCCGCGGTGGTCTCGTCCGCGGTCATCGGACTCCCCGACGAAGACCTCGGCAACCGCATCCATGCCGTGGTGCAACTTTCCGAACCGGTCACCGAAGACGATCTGCGCACCTTCCTCGCCGATCGACTGGTGCGCTACAAGATCCCGCGCACCTTCGAATTCGTGGAGCACGCCGTGCGCGACGATGCCGGCAAGGTGCGACGGTCGGCCCTGCGCGACGAACGGTCCTGAATCCGCTCAGGTTTCGAAAGCCACCGGCAACGACTGGATTCCGCGCACGAAGGACGAATGGCTGTACGTCGGTTCGAAGTCGGTATCGGCCAATCGCAGATGCGCGAGTCGCCCGAGGATCTCCCGGTAGACCGAGCGCAGTTCGAGTCGGGCCAGGTTGGCACCGAGGCAAAGATGCGGCCCCCATCCGAAGGCGATGTGCGGATTCGGATTCCGCGAGACGTCGAACTCGTCGGGACGTTCGAAGACCTCCTCGTCACGGTTGGCCGACAGGTAGTGCATCAGCACCTGGGAACCTGCGGGTATGACCGTGTCGCGGACCGTCACGTCCTGGGTGGTGGTCCTGTTCATGGTGACGATCGGTGTCACCCAGCGCAGGGCTTCCTCCACGGCACGCTCCAAGTTCTCGGGTGAGGCCTGGGCGTAGCGCAACTGCTCGGGGCGGCGCAGCAGAGCCTCGATTCCTCCGGCAATGACGTTGCGCGTCGTTTCGTTGCCCCCCACCAACAGCAACAGCGCATTGCCCACCACATGGGCGTCGTCGAGGACATCATCGCCCTCTTCCACCGCGGTCACGAATTTGCTCACCAGATCGTCGCCGGGTGAGGACTTGCGCTCGTCGATCACTGCGGCGATGTAGGCGTAGTAATCGAACGCCGCGTTCATCACGTCCTCGGTCACGTGTTCCGGACCATCGGAGCCGGCGATCATCCGATCGCTCCAGGTCTGCAGTCGTTCGTAGTCGCTTTCGGGGGCTCCGAGCATTTCTCCGATGAGGGTCATCGGCAAGGGTTTGGCGATGTCGGCCACGATGTCGCAGCTCCCTTCCTGCGCCACGGCATCCACCAGTTGGCGGGCCACAGCGGCCACGTGACTTTCATAGGCGGCCATCTGCCGTGGAGTGAAGCCTCGGGCCACGATGCGGCGCTGTCGGGCGTGATCGGGATCGTCGGCATCGATCATCGACGGCTGAGGGGATCCATTGGGGCGCGACCCGTTGACAGCGCTGCTGAAGAGAGCCGGCTGACGTTCGGCCCAGCGAATGTCCTCCAGTTTGGTGAGTGCCCACATCCCGCGTCGGTCACGGAACACCGGGCGATTGGCCCGGATCCACGCCAAGGTCTCGAAAGGACCCCGCTGATACATGTCCCGATCCAAGAGATCGATGTCGGTCTCGTGCATTGCGCCTCCCGTCATTTCGAGGACGGTAGCAGGGCTCCTTCCCATCGATCCTGGTGGGCGGTCCCTGCTCCCGGACCCGGCCTGAGGCAAACTTGACGGATGCTCCATCGCCGCTCGCTCACCGTTGTCGTCACTCTCGCCCTCGTCGTCACGGCCTGCGCCAACCGCGACTCCACCGATCCCACCGAAACGACCACCGCTTCGGTCGACTCGACGGCGGCCCCGTCATCGGTGCCGTCGGGAAGCGCCATCACCTTCGGGGACCTTCCCTCCCCCTGCGGACCCGCTCCCGAGGGAATCACACCATCGGTGGAACCCACCGAGGCCAATGGTTCCAGCGACGTCATCCGTGTCGCCACCCCCACCGACAAGGGGGCCTCGATGGCCGCCGGCCTGAACGCCGAGCTCTACGACGCCGGTGTGGCCTTCGCCGAGTGGTGCAACGAACAAGGCGGCATCGCTGGTTTGCCCCTCGAGGTTCTCGATGCCGACGCCAAATTGTTCGAAGTGCCCGCCCAGATGGAGAACATCTGCGCCAACGCCTTCGCCATGGTTGGCGGCGGATTCGCCTTCGATGATCAGGAGTTCCCGCGTTTCCACGAGTGTCAGATGATCGACATCGCCGGCTTCGTGGTGACCACTGCCAAGTCCCAATCGGACAACATGATCTCGCCGATGCCCAATCCCTCGGACGCCAAGGACGGCGGCTGGTTCAAGTGGGCGGTGGCTACGGCACCCGAGGACATGCAGGCCTATGCCACCGTCTACGCCGATCTCCTCACCTCCCAGATCGTGGAACGCCAGTACGTGGAGATCGCCGAAAAACTCGGCGGCGTGAACGTGGTGGATCGCATTCCGTTCAACCCGGTCGGCGAAACCAGTTGGGCGCCGATCGTGCTCCGTCTCAAGAGCAGCGGAGTCAAGGCCATGAGCTTCGTCGGTGTGCCCGAAGTTCTCGCCCAATTGCTGAAAGCCATGGACGAGGTCGGCTACCGCCCGAATCTGATCATGAACGACGCCGGTTTCTATGCCGAGATTCTCTTGACCAGGGCTGGATCCAGCGCCGAGGGCGTGGTGGTCCGCACGGCGTTCTCACTCTTCGAAGAAGCAGACCGCGTACCAGCGGTTCGCGACTACTTGGACATGATGGCCACCTACAACCCGACCGGAAAGGTGGCCGGTCTCGGGATGCAATCGACCTCGGCCTTCTTGCTCTTCGCCCAGGCCGCCCGGGACTGCATCGCCGCCGATGACGGCATCCTCACCCGAGCCTGCGTGATGTCGACCGCTTCGACGGTGACCGACTGGACCGGAGGAGGTCTGCACGCTCCCTCCAGTCCGGGCACGAATGATCCGAGCCCCTGCTACCAGATCATCCATGTGATGAACGGTGCGTTCACCCGGCTCTATCCGCCCCTCGATCCCACTGATGCCGATCGGGATCTGGTGCCCACCGCAGAGCTCACCGATGCCGGCTGGGCCTGCGATCCGAGCACCGTCGTGCAGTTGGACGGTGACTACGGAGATGCCAGCCTCGGCAAGCTGCCGCGTTGATCGAATTCGGGGGGTCAGATCTTGCGTACGTCCACCAACGTGTCGTAGAAGGCCACCCCACCGCCATGGTCGGCGGCTCGATCACTGGTCAACCCGTTGACCGTACGGCCATCGACGGTGCGGTCCCCCACCCATCCGAAGGGCACCGACACCACACCCGGTCGCACCCGTCGGTCCTCGGCGGATCGCACACGTGCCACCACCTCGAGCGACCCGCGATCGTTCCAGACCCTCACCCGGTCACCGTCGCCGATCCCGCGGTCGGCGGCG